>NZ_VSMK01000217.1 GCF_011682075.1 Nitratidesulfovibrio liaohensis | reverse complement strand
CGCAGCTGACAGCCGAGGGCGCGGGCTGTCCGTCCGATGGCGCGGGGGGCGGCAGCGGCGAATGCGACCCGCAGGCCCTTCCGCCGCTGGCCCGGCAGGTGGCTGTGAACGCGGTGAAGCTGTTCGCCCATCCGGCGCTGACCTGGTTGTGCCTGTGGGCGTTGGGGGTGCGTGGGCACTGGCTGGGCATGGGGGTGCTGTTCGCGGCCATGCCCACGGCGGCGGTGGCCTACGTGGTGGCGGAAAGCTACGGCGCGGGCGCGCGCGACACCTCGCGGGCCATCGTGGTGAGCACCATGCTTTCCGCGCTGACGCTGTTCGGCACCGTGGTGCTGCTGCGGCATCTGGAATTGCTGTAGCGGCCATCCTCCAAAAGACGGGAAAAAGGCGAAAAAGAAGCGCGCCGCGTACCCTTGCGGGTGCGCGGCGCGCATGTTGCCTTGGCTCTGCCCGGCGGGTGCGCCGGTGGATTGCGGGGCGATGCCCCTAGGTTGCGGTAGGCCTTCCGATCTCCTGCCTTTCCTCTTTTCCTTCCTTTCAGGATAAGCACGGCCCGGTTGGCGGGCAAGGGCACCGGAATCTAGACGAAGCGGTCGACGAGTATCCCCGTCATCTCGTCCCGTGCGCGCACCACGGCGGCGTTGGCCTCGAAGGCGCGCTGGTCCGTGATCATGTTCACCATTTCCTTGGCCACGTCGGTGTTGCTGCCTTCGACGATGCCCTGTTCCACGGAAACGCTGCCGTCCTCATGCTCCACGCGGCGCAGGTCCATGCGCAGGGGGCCTTCTGTGGTGCTCTGGCGGATTTCCGCCACCTGCACGCCCTGCTCCTGCCCGCTCTGCCCGCTCTGCCCGTTCTGCCCGTTCTGGCTGGCAGGACCGGTTTGCAGGCGCACGTCGGAGGCACGGAATTCGTCCGTGTTCATGTTCGCCACGTTGTTGGCCGTGACGGCCATGGACGTGCCGAAGGCATCCAGTGCGCTGAGCGGTGTGCCGAATCCGTCGATCATGGCGTGTCTCCCGTACGGGTGCGCGGTCGCGCTCTCCCCCCCCGTCTCCTGTCCCCGTCCCCGATACAGATAGTAAAACCGATCACGCCGCCTGTCACGGGGGGGGCGGAGGAGCGGCATGGGGGGAATAGGGTCGGGGTGCGGTGTGGCGGTTTGCAGTGGGCGCAAGCGCACGAAAAAAGGCATCCCCGGCGGATGGTTGCCGGGGATGTCTGCCGTGCGTGTGATTGGGTAATGGCCTGCGAGGACCGCGCCCGGCGGCAGGGGCGACTAGCCCTTGCGCACCTCTCGCTCGATGCTGGCGAAGGCGTTGTGGCAGTGGATGGATTCGAAGCTTTCCACCTCCACCCGGAACCAGGCCACGTGCGGATGGCCTTCCAGCCGCTGGGCCGCCGCGCGCACCACGTCTTCCACAAAGGTGGGATGGGCGAAGGCGTCCTCGGTGACGTACTTTTCGTCCTCGCGCTTCAGCAGGGTGTACACCGGCGACGAACCCGCCGCCTCGGCCAGGTCGATGAATTCCTCCATCCAACTGAACCCGGTCATGCGGATGGACATGCGCACCACGGCGCGCTGGCTGTGCGCCCCTTCGTCGCTGATGGCCTTGGAGCACGGGCACACGGTCATCACCGGCACTTCCAGTTCCAGCAGGAACGAGGGCTTGCCGTCGCCAAGTTCGCCCGTCAGGCGGCATTCGTACCACACCAGGCCGGAGCTGCCCGTGGAGGGCGCGCCCTTGCGCACGAAGTAGGGAAAGCGGAACAGCGCGTATGCCTTGCGGGCGTGCAGCCGTTCCTTCACGTCTTCGAGCAGGCGCTTCATGGAGTTGTAGTCCAGTTCCTCGGACCAGTTCTCCAGCGCCTCGACGAAGCGGCTCATGTGGGTGCCCTTGAATTCCGCGGGCAGATCCACGCCGATGTCCACGGTGGCCACGGTATGCTGGCTGCCCTGGGCGCGGTCGCGGACCACCAGGGGCAGCTTGAGGTTCTTCACCCCCACGCGGTCGATGGGCATGGCCACCTGCGCCGGGCTGTTCTGTACGTCTTCCATGTGATGCCTGAAAAATCCTTACGTCAGATCCTGACCGGTAGTGGTAAGCGAAAGCTTGCCGTGCTTCACGCCCTTGGTGGAAATGAGCCGCTGCGACAGCGCGCGCACTTCCGAGCCGGGCCCTTTCAGCACCAGCACTTCAAGGCAGTTGTGATGGTCCAGGTGCACGTGCAGCGAGGTGATGATGATGCCGTGATGGTCGTGCTGGATTTCGGTCAGCCGCTGGGCCAGATCGCTCTTGTGATGGTCGTACACGATGGTCAGGGTGCCCGCGATTTCGCGGTCCGTGTCTTCCCATTCCTGCTGGACCAGGGTGTTGCGGATCAGGTCGCGGATGGCTTCCGACCGGGTCTGGTAGCAGCGGTCGTCGCACAGGTCATCGAACTTTTCGAGCAGGTCGGAATCGAGGGAGACGCCGAAGCGGATGGTGCGGCCCATAACGGCTCCTGTGGTTGCGGTGGCGGTGTCCTGCGGGATGTTGGATGAAATCCTGAATGGAGGCGAAGTTTCAGGGCGAACCCCAAATTAGGATTTTTGTCCGTTGGCAAGGAAAACAAGCCCGCCATGAGGGAGTATACTCTTATCGTATTCGACCGATATGGTGGGCGACGTTTGACGTAGCCAACGGGCAAAAGGACAATTTGGAGGAAACCTAGGTGCGCGGGGGGCGCATCTCCCAGAGATGTATGGTAACACGTTCGGCCTGCCGGTACAGCGCATCCACCTGCATGGTGCGGGCGCAACGCGTGGTCCAGCCACGGGCCTCCAGGGTTTCGCGGAAGGTAGCGTACACGTTTCTGCCGGGTTCCGCCACCCAGACTACCCCGTCGCGTGCCACGGAATACTCCAGAAAGTCGCTGACGGGTGCCACGAACCGGCGCTCGTACATGATGTCGCCCGCCCAGACCATGTCCAGCGAGCGGGCGGCCACGGCGGGCACGCGCCAGTCCATCACCGTCCACAGGGGCTGCGCCACGCCGTTGCGGGCGGCATTCAGCCGGGCAAAGCGCAGGGCCTCTTCCTCGTAGTCCATGCCGATGACCCGCGCGCCAAGCCACTGCCCCACGATGGCCGTAAGCCCCAGTCCGCAGCCCAGGTCCAGACAGCGGCGACCGTGCAGCACGGCGCGATTCTCGGCCAGCCATTCCGCAAGACCAAGGCTGGCCGGCCACAGTTCGGTCCAGTAGGGCAGCCGCTCGTCGTCCACGAAGGCGGCGCGGGCGGCGTCCGCCGTGCCGGTGGTATTCGCCACGGGGTTGGGCGTGTCGCAGGCGGCCAGTTCTTCCCACAGCGATTCGAGGTCGGCATGGCGTTCCAGCGTCCAGGCGCGGCCACAGGCATGCACCTCGACCACGGGTGCGTAGGTGTCGGGGCGGCAGGGTGTGGGCGAAGAGCCGGACGAAGAAGATGGCGGGGTGGACATGGGTGTTTCGGATAGCAGGGACGCCCGCCCTCGTCCACCATCGGCATGGAGCGCGGAAGGGCGTGATGCCGCGTCAGGCTGCGCCGCCCGCTTCCGTCATGTACCCAAGAGTACACTCCGGTCGCGGTCGGTATGGAGCGGGGAGGGGCGTGATGCTGCGTCAGGCTGCGCCGCCCGCTTCCGTCATGTACCCAAGAGTACACTCCGGTCGCGGCCAGCGAGCCTTCCTTGCCTGACGCCCCTCCGCGCTCCATACCGTCAGTGAGCGGGCGTCGGGTGGGGGAAACCGAAAGACAGGGATTCGCTGGCAAGGGCAGGGGAGCGCCCGGTCAGGTGCGAGCCGCGATCACTGCCGCGCTGCCTCCGCGCCCCTCGTTGACCGGCGCGGGCCGTGGCCCTATGTTGCGGGCGCACACCACAACCCCGCGCGGACGCGCGGACGGGAGACACATGCACGACGCCCCGCTGGCGGGCCTGCACCGCCTTGTCTGGACGGCCCTGATGGCCGCGCTCATTGCCGTGGGGGCCATGGTCATGCTGCCCGTGGGGCCGGTGCCGGTGACCTTGCAGACCCTGTTCGTGGCCTTGGCCGGGCTGGTGCTTGGCCCGGCGCGCGGGGCCGGGGCCATGCTGCTGTACGTGCTGGCCGGGGTGCTGGGGCTGCCGGTGTTTTCCGGCGGCAAGGCCGGGTTCGCCCACCTGCTGGGACCCACCGGGGGCTATCTGTTCGGGTTCGCCTGCATGGCCTGCATCGCCGGGTTCGGCGGGCTGAGGGGCCGTGAAGCGCGGGACGCCGCCATTCGCCTGCCCCGTGTCGCGCTGGCCCTGTGCTGCTGCCTTGCCGGGCTGGGCGTGGCCTATCTGGCGGGC
>NZ_VSMK01000216.1 GCF_011682075.1 Nitratidesulfovibrio liaohensis | reverse complement strand
GCCCCGCGCGCCGTCACCCCGCCGGGCGCGGCCATGCGCCGCCGGCCGGACCTTCCGGCATGCCGACACCCCCCAGGAGCAGCACGTCCATGAGCGACTACAAGAAGACCCTGCATCTGCCCGACACCAAATTTCCCATGAAGGCCAACCTTACCCAGCGCGAGCCGGAAATGCTCAAGTTCTGGGAAGGCATCGACGCCTACGCCGCCATGGCGCAGGCCTCCGGCCAGAAGGGCCAGTACGTCCTGCACGACGGCCCCCCCTACGCCAACGGGCACATTCACCTGGGGACGGCGCTGAACAAGATCCTGAAGGACATGGTGGTCAAGTCGCGCAACATGCAGGGCTACGCCGCCCGCTATGTGCCCGGCTGGGACTGTCACGGCCTGCCCATCGAACACAAGGTGGAACAGGAACTGGGCGAAAAGAAAAAGGAACTGCCCGCCCATGTGGTGCGCAAGCGTTGCCGCCAGTATGCGGAAAAGTACCTGGACATCCAGCGCAAGGAATTCAAGCGCCTTGGCGTGCTGGGTGCCTGGGACAAACCGTACATGACCATGGATCCGGCTTACGAATCTGCCACCGCGCGCGAACTCGGCAACTTCGTGGCCGCAGGCAACGTGGTGCGCAGCAAGAAGCCCATCTACTGGTGCTGCTCGTGCCAGACCGCCCTGGCCGAGGCCGAGGTGGAATACTACGACCACACCTCGCCCTCCATCTTCGTGCGCTTTCCCCTGCGCGACGCCAAGGTGGCCGACGTATTGAACGTGGATCCGGCCAGCGCCTACATCGTCATCTGGACCACCACCCCCTGGACCCTGCCCGACAACATGGCCGTGGCCGTGCACCCCGATCATGACTACGCCGTGGTCCGCCACGATGGCGCGCACTACGTGCTGGCTGCCGCGCTGGTCGAAAGCAGCGCCAGGACCTTCGGCTGGGAAGGATACGAAGTGGTGTCCACCGTGCCGGGGGCGAAGCTGGAAGGCCTTGCCGCCACGCACCCCTTCTACGACCGCCCCTCGCCGGTGGTGCTGGCCGACTACGTGGTGCTCGACTCCGGCACCGGCTGCGTGCACACCGCGCCCGGCCATGGCCGCGAGGACTACGAGACCGGCCTGCGCTACGGACTGGAAATCCTTTCGCCGCTGAACGACGAAGGCCGCTTCCTTGATTCCGTGCCCTTCTTTGCCGGGCTGACCGTGTTCGAGGCCAACCCCAAGGTCATCGAAAAACTGCGCGAAGTGGGCAACCTGCTGGCCGAACGCAAGATTTCGCACAGCTACCCGCACTGCTGGCGCTGCAAGAAGCCGGTCATCTTCCGAGCCACCACCCAGTGGTTCATCGCCATGGAAAAGAACGACCTGCGCGCCCGCGCGTTGTCGGCCATCCGCAACGACGTGCGCTGGATTCCCGCCTGGGGCGAGGAACGCATCCACAACATGATCGAATTCCGCCCCGACTGGTGCATCTCGCGCCAGCGCACCTGGGGCGTGCCCATCATTGCCCTGCTCTGCGAAGGCTGCGGCGAGGCGTGGAACGACGCCGCCTGGATGCGCGACATCGCCGACCGCTTTGCCAAGCACCCCACCGGCTGCGACTACTGGTACGAAACGCCGCTGGAAGACATCGTGCCCGCCGGTCTTGCCTGCCCGCACTGCGGCGGCAACCACTGGAAGAAGGAAACCGACATCCTGGACGTGTGGTTCGATTCCGGCACCAGCTTCTCCGCCGTACTGGAACAGCGCGGCGACACCGCATTCCCGGCGGACCTGTACCTGGAGGGCTCCGACCAGCATCGCGGCTGGTTCCACAGCTCCCTGCTGGCATCCATCGGCACGCGCGGCGTGCCGCCCTACCGCGCCGTGCTCACCCACGGCTACGTGGTGGACGGCGAAGGCCGCAAGATGTCCAAGTCCATCGGCAACGTCATCGCCCCGCAGGAGATCATCGACAAATACGGCGCGGAAGTGCTGCGCCTGTGGGTGGCTTCCGTTGACTACCGCGAGGACATCCGCATCTCGGACGAAATCCTCAGCCGTCTGGTGGACGCCTACCGGCGCATCCGCAACACCTGCCGCTACCTGCTGGGCAACATCGACGACCTGACGCCCGAAGAAATAGTGCCGTTCTCGGTCATGGACCCGCTGGACCGCTACGCCCTCGACATCATGACCGATACCCACGCGCGCATCCAGGAAGCGTATTCCGAGTTCGAGTTCCACAAGGTGTTCCACACCCTGCACAACCTGTGCGTGACAGACCTCAGCGCCTTCTACCTCGACGTGCTGAAGGACCGCCTGTACGCCTCGGCCAAGGACAGCCCGGAACGCCGCTCTGCCCAGACCGCCCTGCTGCACATCCTGCTGGTACTGGTGCGCGACATGGCCCCGGTGCTCAGCTTCACGGCGGAGGAAGTGTTCCGGCACATCCCCGAGGCGCTGCGCCCCGCCGCGCCCACGGTGTTCGCGCTGCGCGGGGCCGACACTCCGCTGTACAACGTCAGCTCCGACGAGAGCGAACGGTGGGAGGCGGTGCTGGCCGTGCGGTCGGAGGTGACCAAGGCCATCGAGCCGCTGCGCAAGGCGGGCACGGTGGGCCATTCGCTGGACACCCACGTGACCCTGTACGCCGACCACAAGCTGGCCGACCTGCTGCGCGCCACCGGCACCGACCTGCGCGCGGTGTTCATCGTCTCCAAGCTGAACATCGCCCCGCTGGAAGACGCCCCGCAGGACGCCTTTGCCTCCGAAGAGGTCAAGGGCCTGCGCATCGGCGTGGCCAAGGCCCCCGGCGCCAAGTGCGAACGCTGCTGGATCTACCACGAGGAACTGGGCGCCGATCCCGACTTCCCCGGTGCCTGCGCCCGCTGCACCACGGTGCTGCGCACCGGCGGCGCAGAGTAACGACAACAGGCCCGATCATCTTCCCCCACCCGGCGGTACGCACCGTGCCGCCGGGCGGGGCATGAGCCCAAAGCCCCAAGAGGCCCCATGCGTCCCAGATTCGTCATGGTCTTCTCCATCGCCGCTGCCGTCATCGGCCTTGACCAGCTCACCAAGCTGTGGGCGGTGACGGCCATTCCGGAGCAGCATTCGGTGCCGGTCATTGCCGGGTTCTTCGACCTGGTCAATGTGCGCAACCGGGGGGCGGCCTTCGGCTTTCTGAACCGCTCCGACATCGAATGGCAGTTCTGGCTGTTCCTGGTGGCCACGGTGCTTGCCGTGTGGGCCATCGTTTCGCTTACCCGCGCCGCGCAGGACGACAAGGTGCTGTTCACCGGGTTCGGCTGTATTCTCGGCGGCGCCCTTGGCAACCTCATCGACCGGGTGCGCTTTCGCGCGGTGATCGACTTTCTGGATTTCTACGTGGGCGACTGGCACTGGCCCGCCTTCAACGTGGCAGACATCGCCATCTGCGTGGGCGCGTTCCTGGCCTTCATCGCCATGTACCGCCAGCCCGCGCCCCGCAACAGTTCGAACGCCCGGTAGGATACCCCGATGAACACGGCCCTGCTCATTCCCCTGCTTGCCATTCCCATCTTGCCCAACCTGTGGTGCATCTGGCATTCTTACAAGCACGAGTTCGACCGCCCGGCCGAAAAGGCCCTGTGGATGGCGGCCGGGATATTCCTTCCCGTGCTCGGCGGCCTTGCCTACCTCGTCTTTGGCCAGCGGCGCGCCCGCAAGGCCTGACGCAGGCCCGGCCCACGCCCCGACGCGCAGCATGGTCGGCACCCGGCCCGGGCATCGAACCCCTTACGCCAAGCAAAGTGAACCGAAAGGCGGACCAAAAGCCATGAAGACCCGCATCCTTTCCCGTCGTTTCCTTCCCGTGTGCTCCCTGGCCGCGATGGTGGCCCTTGTCGGCTGCGTCCGGCAGGAAGACGTGGACGCCCTGAACGCCCGCGTCATGCGCCAGGACCAGCAGATCCAGACGCTGAACTCGCAGCTTTCCGGCGTGCAGCCCGCCCAGGCGGACACCTGGTCGCAGGTGCAGTCCACCCGGCAGGAAATCGCCACCCTGCGCGGCCAGATCGACGACATGCAGATGCGCCTGAACGCCACCGGCGACCAGAGCCGCGACCTGCCCCACATGCGCGACCAGCTGAACCGCCACGATATCGCCCTGCGGCAGATGGCCTCGCAACTGGCCATCGACCTCGACAGCGTGCTGGCCGCCCCCGCCCCCGCGGGCGCAGCCGGTGCAGCGTCGGCCACCGGCACGACCCACGCGGGCGATCCCAATGCCCCGGTCCTGCTTGTAAACCCCGGCAAGGAGAACGGCTTTGTCGTCGCGCCATCGAGCCAGCCCAGCGGGCCGGTCACGGTGCCCCCGGCGCAAAGCGGCACCATGGCCGTGACCAGCGCGGAACCCGCCAAGGCGGCCGCCGCA
>NZ_VSMK01000215.1 GCF_011682075.1 Nitratidesulfovibrio liaohensis | reverse complement strand
CTGCACCGGCTGGAAGGCGACCCGACCCTGCGCGCCGATCTTGCGGCGGCATGGCGGGCGCACATCCTGTCCTGCCACACCTACCGCCACCGGGTGCGCGCCCTGTGCGAGGCGCTGGGGCTGGAATAGCGGCCAGCGGCACTGCCCAGGCGCATCCCGCCGCCCGTGCCTCCCCCCTCGTTCCCGCCAAAATTTTTCCGCACCGGCCCCTTGCAGTCGGGCGGCAACAGGTATATACAGCCTTCTCCTGACTGGGGACGTAGCTCAACTGGGAGAGCGCAGCGTTCGCAATGCTGAGGTCGTGAGTTCAATCCTCATCGTCTCCACCAGCCAAAAACGGGCTTGCCGAGCACATCGGCAAGCCCTTTTTTCGTTTGCATGATCAAGATGCGACACCCGGCTTCGGCGTGCTACCCCTCGTGCTCCTGCAACTGCGTCAGCAGCAGCGACAGCGGGCGGCGCGGACAGCACAACCGGTGGGTCGGTGGCCGCAATCCCGCTGGTGGCAAGTGCGGACCGGCCATGGCCATTTCCGCCGCTTCCACGTATTCGGCCCGGCAATGGCAGCCGATGGAGAACGGGGGCAGCCACGCAGCAAGGTCCGGATGGGTGCCCGCAAGCACCACGCCATGCAGGGCCACGCATTCCGGGCAGGCACCGGCCCGGTCCCCGTCGTCCACCACCAGGCGCAGGCCGCCGCCCGGCGCATCGCGCAACCGTTCCAGCACGGCCAGCGCCGATCCGCGCCACGCGGCGTAGTGGTCCATGAACAGGCCGCATTCGTCGTCGTCCGCGCCCGCCTCTTCCGCCAGATTCCACACCACCTGCCCGGTCAGCCGGGCCAGCAGGGGATGGCTGTCCACCAGCCTGCCCGTGGCCTGAAGGCCGCCGGATTCCCGACGCCCGGCGCTCTGCTCGGTGGTGTCCTGTTTCGTCATGGCAGTGCTCCTGGTATCTCGGATGAAATCTGGCCGTGGCGCGCACGGGCCAACCAGCCCGGCGACAACGCCACACACCCTGCGGGGCGGCCAGCCAGCAGGCGAAAGGACCATTCGGAACGGTCCCTACGGCTTCACGTAGGCATACCCCTTGCGCTGCAAGTCCACCAGTTCCACTATGCCCGCAGGCACCACAGTGCAGGCGGGGTTCAGCCACACGGCATCCAGACCGAAGTGGCGCATGGCGTTGGCGCATACGCGGATATCCAGTCCCAGCGCGCGCAGTTCGCGCAGCGGCTCGGCAAAGTCCGGATCATCCGCGCCCATCAGCCGGATGCCCGGCCCGTTGACCACCAGCACGCTGCGGAAGGACACCCCCTCCAGCGCCTTGTGGTAGTTGCGCACGTTGCTGATGGCGATGTTCAGTTCCGCCGGGCCGTTGTCGAAATGAAAGACGATGTCGTAGTGCATGGCGGCTCCTGCCCGCAGGACGGTGACGGGGTGACGGGGCGGCGGAAGGATTGCCCGCGCTGGCGCGCGAATGGGCTCGACCGGACGCAATCGGGCGCGGGCACACGCCGATTCATGGATACGCCCCGCGCGCCACGGGGGCAAGCCGGGCACACGGGGGCAAGTCCCGCCCTCGTCAGGCCGGAAGCCAACGGGCGAAAGGATTCATTCGAACCACCACACCTAGCGCACCATCCGCCGAAACTCCCCGCTCTCCTGCAACTGCCGCAGCCCCGCGTCAAAGGCATCGCGCACGACCGGGTCGCGGAACACGAAAAAACGGTCCTGCGCCGGAAAGATGCGGTGGATGCGCACCGGCTCGCCCACGCCCCGCGCTGCCAACCGGGCGCGATGAAAGGCAAAGATGCGCTCATCCACCACAATAACCCGGTCATGCCGCTGAAAGAACGCCTCCACCTGGGCCCGCTGGTCCACCTGTTCCTCGTAGCGGGGGTTGGCGTCGGCCATGGCCGCGAAGTCCGGCCCCATGAATACCCGCGCGTTGTGGAAAGCCATCACCGGCAGGTCCCGCAGATCGGCCAGCGTGTTGATTTCCAGGCCGGCTGCTTCCAGCGATACCGCCACGTTGCGGTATTGCAGGTACATGTCGCCCAGAGCCAGCCCAGCCACGTCGGTATGGCGCCCCACGGGACCGCAGCCGTCCAGCGTGCCCTTGCGCACCAGTTCCAGGGCGCGCGCATGCGGCAGGAACACCGGCACTACGCGATAGCCGGACCGGCTCAGGGCGGCGGCCACCAGACGGGGCTCCAGCCCGCTTTTGTTGACAATGTCCACATACGGCAAAGAGGATGTACTGAAACCGATGCGCAATTCCGGTCCTGCAGGGGCGCTGGCCGCATATCCGGCTGCCGGGGGGGCCGCTTCGTCGGCAGTGGCCAGCCGGGTGTTGTCTGGGCTGACGGCGTCCTGACGGGCAGCATCTTGCTTGTCGGCATCTTGCGCGGGCGCCGTTACCTGCCGGGCTGTCACGCCGGTTTCCTGCGCGGCCCGCGCACCGTGCGCACCAAAAGCCGCCATGCAGACCAGCCCCAGCACTGCGCACACGGCCAAGCCATGCACAACCGTCGCGACCACGCGTACCCTGTGCCCCAAATATGCCATCGAAGTGCGCCTGCCTCCGCATGAGCATGATAAAGATATGGTATGTAGAATACCCCGCCATTCACGCGGCGGCAAGCCGGGGCGGCTTGCCTTTTCCTCCGTCATGAGTATGTTCGGGGCGTCGCATGACACGGACTGCGCCCTCCATGGCGTGTTGTCCTTATGCCCGGCCCCGGCCGGGTTTTTTATTATCCGCAACCTGCCGCGTTCGCGCGGCACAGGAGCCGCCATGCCCGCCATGTTCACTTCGATCGCCACTTCCCTTGCCGGTGCATCCGGCGCCACCGGTTCATGGATCACCCTGTTCGCCGCCGGACTGTTCGAAGTGGGCTGGGCCGTGGGGCTCAAGTACACCCAGGGCTTCACCCGCCTCGTGCCCTCTGCGCTCACCGTGGCGGCCATGGTCGTCAGCCTGTACCTGCTGGCCGTGGCCCTGCGCCACCTGCCCCTGGGCACCGCCTACGCTGTGTGGACCGGCGTGGGCACGGTGGGCACCGCGCTGCTCGGCATCGTGCTGTTCGGCGAGCCCGCAACCGCCGCGCGCCTGGGCTGCATCCTGTGCATCGTGGCGGGCATTGCGGGGCTGAAGCTGCTTGCCAACTCCTGACGCAACGCATCGACGCAGACCCCCACGCAACGTGCAATGTCACGCCACCGTGCATCACCCCGCCAAAACAATGGTGCCCGTTCGCCGGTAGCCCCCATCGGGGCACCCGGCGACGGCACTGGCCACATCACGCCAATGGTGCTGCACGGCTGTCCGCCACACGGCACCCCCATGCCCGCCATTGAAAGCCGAATCCGGACCGATGTAATGAACAGCGATTTCCTGTAGTGTTTACTCACATAATAAACCGCAACTAGCTACTCATTTCACAAAGCGTCACATTCATTTCACCGCATTAGATCAGGCGCCTGACGTCTTTTTTGGCAAATCTTTTGTACTTGCAGCATGATCCGATCAACTTGCGATTTTTTTTTCCTACGGCGAAAAAAATTGGTCGCGCGGTCAAACATTGGCATGGACACGCTTTTTTCTTTGTCGTGCCCTGTTTTGTACCACTCATTCACAATCAGGGGGGTTGAAAGAAGTCTCCAGTCAAAATAAGGTGGAGCCACAAATTGGTTGTTCAACCAATTTGCACCATACACGCTCAACGACGGAGACTCGCATGACCACCGCTCCGCCTGTCGCCGAACTGCCGTTCCTGGCCATGCTGGGGGCACTGCTGTTGCTCGGCGGCGCCGTGTCGGCCCTAGCGGCACGCCGACGCCCCTTCACCATGCTGGGCCTGATGTGCCTTTCCGACATCGGCCTCACGCTTCTCGGCCTTGGCCTTGGCGATGGCGCCGGGCTGGTCGGGGGAACCACCCAATTCATCTACCAGTTCGCGGCGCGGTGTCTTGCGCTGCTCACCCTTGTCCGTCTTGCCCGCACGGCGGGGTCGGACCGACTGGACGACCTGCGCGGCATCCGCGCGGCGCTGCCCCTGACGGGGCTGTTCTTCGGGTTCGCCATGTTTGCGGGCATGGGGCTTTCCGTCTTCCTCGTGCCGGACGGGCGGGCCTTCATCCTGCATGCCGCCTTTGCCGCCGGGCACTGGGGCTACGCCGTGGCCTTGGCCTTCGCGGGCATGGCCCTGGCCGCCGCCACAGTGCTGTCGGTACAGGCCATCTGTCTTGAATCCGGCCAGTGGCGCGAATCCGCCCACGTTTCCCACGCCCCGTCCGTCACGTTCCACGTGCTGGCGGGGCTTTTTGCGGCCTTCCTTGCCGCGTTCGGCCTGGCCGGGCACGCCGCCACCGCGCAGGTGGCCGACGCATTGGGCGTTGCGCGCGACACCCTGCCCGCCTTCGGCGCG
>NZ_VSMK01000214.1 GCF_011682075.1 Nitratidesulfovibrio liaohensis | reverse complement strand
GCACGACGCCCGATGGCCGGGGCGGGCTGCCCGCCCCGGCGCGGCATGCTATTCCGTCGGGTGGCGGCCCACCACGCCGCGCAGGCCCGTGCACAGTCCTTCGTGCATGCAGGGTGCAAGGTGCAGCACGGCGGGAAAGGTAGCGCCAGAGGTGTGCATGGCCGTGCAGGCCAATGAGGTTGGCTGGCCGTTGCGTAGCGCCTCGGCAATGGCGGCGGCCATGCGGGGGCGTTCGTCCGGGGCCAGCATATCCAGCAGGCCCGCAGCCGGGGGCAGGGCCGCCGGGTCCATGCCGAACTGGGCCGCGGCGGCGCGGTTCAGCGAGCGCAGCACCCCCGCCGGGTCGGTTTCGAATACCGTGACCGACAGGGTGTCGATGAATTCGCGCTGGCGGCGCTCGTGTTCGCGCAGCAGGCGGTACAGCTCGAAGCTTTCGATGGCGTTGGCGCAGTGCTTGAGGATGAGCGAGAGCAGCGAAAGCAGGATGCCGGAAAGATTCTTTTCGGTGCGCGGCATGGCCCCGATGAACATCCCCCGCACGCGCGAGGTGGTGGCCAGCACGCTGAGCACCAGGCGGTGGCTGTTGTCCGAGGAATACACGGTGATGGGTCGGTTTTCGCGCACGGCCAGGGCGAACACCCCGGTTTCGATGAGCCGTTCCACTTCGCGTTCGATGGCCGGTCCTTCCTCGCTTGGGCGGCACAGGCCCAGCACGAAGTCAGAGGTGTGCTCGTCCACCAGATAGAACGCCGTCACCGAGAACTGCACCAGTTCGCCGATGCGCGCCACGGCCTCGTCCAGCAGGGCGGAGGGTTCTTCCAGCCGGTTGATGCAGGTCTGGAAGTCGCCGAGGTTGAAGGCCATGTCCAGCACGTCGAGCGTGAACCGGGCCTGGTCTTCCAGGTGACGCAGCCGGGCGTGCAGGCCCGCGCTGCCGAAGGTGGGGTCGTTGCTAGTCATGTGTTTCCAGGAACCTGATGATTTCCAGCACTTGATATTCCATCTGGTTGGCAGTCTGAACCACCGCGCCGGGGGGCAGGGCCAGGGCGGCCCAGCCCTCGTCGGTCAGGGGCGGTACCAGCACCTCGCCGCTGGTGCCGTAGCTCAGGGCGTTGGCCAGAAGGTCGGACACGGCCATGATGGCCGGTTCGCAACTGCCGCTGGAGCTTTCGGGCGTGTGGTGCCGCTGGACGTTGCGTTCCAGCGAGACCGGGCATTTCCATTGCCGCAGGATGGCCCCCCCCATTTCGTCATGGGTGAAGCCGACGATGTCGCGTTCCAGCGAGCGCACCGTGGTGCCGCGCGCCCGGGCCTCTGCCAGCAGCAGCCGCCCGTGGTCGGGCAGTTGTCCGTAGATGGCCAGCCGCCCCAGGTCGTGCAGCAGCCCGGCCACGAAGAACCGTTCGCTGTTGCCCATGCGGTGCAGCCCCGCCAGGATGCGCGCGGCCACGCCGCAGGCGATGGAGTGCGTCCAGAAGGCGCGCATGTCCACGAGATCCTGCGGCACTCCCCGGAAGGCCGTCACCACGCTGACGCCCATGGCCAGCGAGACCAACTGGTTGGTGCCGATGATGGACACGGCGCGGGTGATGGTTTCTATGCGTGCCCTCAGCCCGTAATAGGCGCTGTTGGCGATGCGCAGCAGCCGCGCGGAAAGGTCGGTGTCCTTGGAAATGATTTCGGCCGCGTCGGCGGCAGAGCTGCGCGGGTCGTTGACCACCTCCACCAGGCGGTGAAACACGCTGGGCAGGGTGCCGAAGCGCATGTCCTCGCGCAGTACCGATTCCAGCGTCACCGGCTTCGGGGCCGGGTCTGGCCGCACCGGGCTTGGGGCCTCGCCGGGGGGGACGGGCCATGGCGGGGGTGAGGCGGCAAGGCGCATGGCGCAGTGGCGCATCAGCGCGGCCACGTGCTGGTTTGCCGGGTCGTGCAGGGCGAAGTGGGCGCGGGTGCGCTCCATGGCTTCATCGAAACGGGCGGCCACCGTCGGCGGCATGTCGCCTTCGCTGTCCTCTTCGCCGATGACGGCCGCCTCGGTGACGCCCCAGATCTTGAGGATGCGCAGGCCTGCGGGCGAGAGCACGTCGCCGCATTTGAACAGCAGGCGTCCGTTGCCGTCGCGGATGTCGTCGGCCACGCGCATGCCTGGCTTCAGGTCTGTGATGCTGATGCGTGTCATGAGGCTCCGTGCGGGGGCTGCGGGCTGGCGCCCGAAGCGGCTCGCGGCCTGTTGGCGTTCCGGTGTGCCGTCCGTGTGGCGGCTCCCCGTCCGATCCGGTCATCCGGTGTGGTCCGGTCCCGTCCGATGCGGTTATTCGGTGCGGTCCGTTCCGGTACAGTCCGGCGTTGTCCTGTGCAGTCGGGGGTGCCCGGTATGGCCGGGAGACCGGATGGGTGCCCGGTCCGGCAAGGGGCGCCTAGCGTGTCAGGTGCGTGATGGCAACACGGACCCAAAGCATAGTACAGGAAATGACCGGGCGCATGCAACAGGGTTGCCGTGCAGCCCCCTCCATGCCGTCCCGGCACTGCCGCTGCGGCAGCCTCCGTACCCGGGCTGCGCGCGCGTTGCTTCCCCTTCGGGGCGAGTTCTGGTAGGTACGTGCCCGGACCGGGAGGCTGCGGACCCGCGCCGCATGCGTGTCCCCTGAGTATTCCATGCCCATTCCGTGTACGCGCCCCTGTGTGCTGTCACGGAGGCGTCGGCGGTCGGTCCCGGCCAATTCGGGCCAATTCGGGCCAATTCGGGCCGGTCCCGGCCAGTTCGGACCTGTTCGGGCAGTGCCCCGGCAATCCTCTTCGGTGCATTCCGGCCCGTGGCGGACCGCATCCGAAGTTCCCCGGCCCCCCGGCTCTCCGATTCGTTGTCGGGTGCGGACTCCATTCTCTCTTCGTCCCAAGGAAAGCGAATGAATTTCAACATGCTGGACGCAGCGTTCCTGATCATTGTCGGGTTGTTCGTGCTGCGCGGGCTGTTTCGCGGCTTCGTGGAAGAGGTGGCGGGACTGGTGGGCGTCATCGGCGGGTTCATCCTGGCCAACCGTCACCACGGTGATGCCGCCCCCCATGTGGCCAAGGTGGTGAGCGATCCCGGCTGGGTCAACGTCATCGCCTATGTGGGCGTGTTCCTGGGCGTGCTGCTGGTGGTGGCCATCGTGGCGCGCATCATCCGCAAGCTGCTGGTCATCACCTTTGCGGGCTGGCTCGACCACATGGCGGGCGGGGTGATGGGCGCGGCCAAGGGGCTGCTGATCTGCTCCATCCTGCTGGCCGTGCTGCTGCACTTTTTGCCCGACGCCGCGTTTGTGCGCGATTCTCGCGTGATTCCGTACCTTTCGATGATTACCGGCTACGTCAAGACGTTTTTGCCGCAGCAGTTGTTCTGACAGGCGGCGAACGCTGGCCAAAATGCCAACGGACGGCGAACGCCAACCAGAAGAACTGGCGAACGGCGCACGCCGGTTCGACTTCCCAACCCCACCTCCAGCGCCCGGCGCGCCGGGCATCCGACGGATCGCAGACCATGAGCAACGAACCCACGTCCCCGAATTCTCCCCACAGCCTTCAGGCCATCACCGACGTCATCGACCGCCTGCTGGCTCCCGAAGGCTGCCCGTGGGATCGTGAGCAGACCCCCGAATCGCTGGCCGATTACGTCATCGAGGAATGCTTCGAACTGGTGGAGGCCATCCGCTCGGGCAAGGTGCACGACGTGCGCGAGGAACTGGGCGACGTGATGTTTCTGCTGGCGTTCATCGGGCGCCTGTATTCCGACAAGGGGGCGTTCACCCTGGCCGATGCCGTGGAAGGCAACGCCGCCAAGATGATCCGCCGCCATCCGCACGTGTTCGCCGAGGGCGAATGCGCCAGCCGAGAGGAACTGCTGCGCAACTGGGAGCGCATCAAGCGCGAGGAAAAGGCGGCGGCCATGGCCGAGGATGCCGACGCCGAGGGCGACGCACAGCCCGCTCCCGCCGAAGGCGCGTCCGGCGATGCTCCGGGAGGCGTGTTCGCCAGCCTGCCCAAGGGGCTGCCCCCGCTGGTCAAGGCGTACCGCCTGCACTCCAAGGCCGCCCGGGTGGACTTCACCTGGGAAAGCGACGAGGACGTGGAACAGCAGGTGGAGGCCGAATGGCTGGAATGGCTGGATGCCTCTGCCAGCGGCGACAAGGAACGTCAGGAACAGGAACTGGGCGACTTCCTGTTCACCATCGTGGAGCTTGGCCGACGCAAGGGCATCAAGGCCAACGCCGCGCTGGACTACGCCACGCTGAAGTTCCTGCGCCGCTTCGAGGGCATGGAGGCGCTGGCGCGCGAACGCGGACTGGACTTCCCCAACCTTCCCTTTGAAGAAAAGGATGCGCTGTGGAACGAGGTGAAGGCCGCCGAAAAGGCCTGATGCCCGCCCGGCCCGATCGGCCTGACCGGCCTGATCGGCCTGACCGCCACGCCGGTGTCACGGCCCCGCGTGGCGGGGAGCGGGGGGCGCGTCTGGCCGC
>NZ_VSMK01000213.1 GCF_011682075.1 Nitratidesulfovibrio liaohensis | reverse complement strand
GGGGCCGGGCATGGCCGGGGCCAGCAGCAGGTGGGTGGGCGCGGGGCCGGGGTCCAGTACGCGGGCGCAGCCGGGCAGGACGGCCAGCAGCAGGGAGAGCAGCAACAACCAGATCCGGTGCTTCCGGCGGACGGGACCAATGGCGCCCGGGCTCGGCACAGGCGATGCGGCTGCGCGATGAACAAGGGAACGCGAGGCGGACGGGCGCGGAGCGGGGGCGGACATCATCGGGCATCATACTCCGGTACGGGGTTGCCGAACAGGAAGCGGCGGGGGTCGCTTTCCACCTTGTGGGCCAGCCGGTCCAGCGTGGCCACCAGTTGGCGCGCCTCGGCCAGCAGGCGGCGCATGTCTTCCAGCCCCTCGCCCGAAAACTTGGCCACGCCCGGCTCGGCGCGCGCCACCATGCCGTCCATGCGCCGGGCCATGTCGCCCACGGCACGGGTGGATTCGCGCAGATCGGTGCGCAGGTAGTCGCGCATGTCGACGGTGGCGTCCTCCAGCCCGGCGGATGCGTTGGCGAGGCGCCGGGTGGTCACGTCCAGGTTGCCGATGATGCGATCCATGGCGTCGGCCCGGGCGGCCAGCCGCGCGGAGAGCACGTCCAGCGACTGCAACGTCTGCGCCAGCGCCCGGCGATTCTCGTCGCCAGCCATGTCCGCGATGCGCTGGATGAGTTCGCGGCTGTCGGAAACCACGGCGGGCAGCCCGGCGAACAGGGCCTCCAGCCGCGAAAGCTGGGCAGGAATCACCGCCACCTCTTCGCCGGGTTGCGGCTTGAGCAGTGGGCTGGTGGCCGTGCCGCCGGAAATCTGCACCACGGTCACGCCGGTGATGCCGCGCGCCTCCAGCGAAGCCATGGAGTCTTCGCGCACGGGGGTGTTGGCCGCGATCTCGATGCGCACCTTGACCCGGCCAGGGTCGGTGGGGCTGATGGTGATGGCCTTCACCGCCCCCACCTTCACCCCGTTGAACAGCACGTCATTGGCCACGCTGAGGCCGGAAACGTGCCCGGTGAAATTGATGTCGTACTGCACGAGGTTCACGCCGCTGCCGCGACCCGCCGTCCACAGGATGAAGGCCAGCGCCCCCACCACGGCCATGAGCGTGAACACACCGACCAGCACGTAGCTTGCCCTGATCTCCATGTCATCTCCCTTGGGCCGGGGGCTGCCCGGCATGGGCGGCGTACCCGGTGTGGCCCGAAGCATCGGACACCCCGGCGGCCACGCGCCCGCGCGGCCCCGTGAAATATTCGCGCAGCCACGGGTGGTCCACCCGCAGCAATTCCTGAATGGTGCCCACGGCGTAGATGCGCCTTTCCGCCAGCACGGCCACCCGGTCGCACACGGCGTACAGCGAATCAAGGTCATGGGTGATCATGACCACGGTAAGCCCAAGCGCGTCGCGCAGGTCCGCGATCAGCGCGTCGAAGGCCGCGGCGCCGATGGGGTCCAGCCCCGCCGTGGGTTCGTCCAGAAACACCACCGCCGGGTCCATGACCAGGGCGCGGGCAAGCCCCGCGCGCTTGCGCATGCCGCCGGAAAGTTCGGACGGGTATTTCAGCGCCGCCTCCGGTGCCAGGCCCACCATGCGCAGCTTCAGGGCAGCCACATCGTCCATGGTTTCGGGCGGCAGGTTGGTGAACTCGCGCAGGGGCACCTTGATGTTCTCGATGACCGACAGCGACGAGAACAGCGCCCCGTCCTGAAAGAGCACCCCCCACTGGCGGCGCACCGCGCGGCGGGCGGCCTCGTCGGAATGGGTGATGTCCACCCCCAGCACGCGCACCTCCCCCGCCTGGGGGCGGCGCAGGCCAAGGATGGTGCGCAGCAGCACCGACTTGCCGGAACCCGATCCGCCGATGAGCCCCAGCACCTCGCCGGGCCGCACGTCCAGGTCCAGATTCTCGTGCACCGTCACCGGGCCGAAGCGGTTGGCAATGCCCCGTAGCGAGATGATGGGCGCGTCCGTCACCCTATACCCCCAGCGACATGAACAGGATGGCGAAGCCCGCGTTGGCCACGATGACCAGGAAGATCGACTCCACCACCGACTGGGTGGTCAGCCGTCCCACCGATTCCGCGCTGCCGGTCACCCGAAAACCCTGAAAGCACCCCACGATGCCGATGATCAGCGCAAAGAACGGCGCCTTGACCAGCCCGGTGACGAAGTTGGCCAGCCGGGTGATCTCCAGGAAGCGCACGGCGAACGCGCCGGGCGAGATGCCCAGCGACAGCCACGAGGCAATGCCCCCGCCCAGCACGCCCATGAAATCGGCGATGAAGGTGAGCACCGGCAGCATCAGCACCAGGGCCACCACGCGGGGAATCACCAGCACCTCCATGGGGTCCAGCCCCATGGAGCGCATGGCGTCCACCTCTTCGTTGGCCACCATGGCCCCGATCTGGGCGGTGAACGACGAGCCGGAACGCCCCGCCACGATGAGCGCCGTCAGCAGCACGCCCAGTTCGCGCAGGGTGGAGACCTCTATCAGGTTCACCACGAACACCTGCGCCCCGAAACGGGTGAACTGCTCCGACCCCATGTACGCGGTGACCAGCCCGATGAGAAAGGTCAGCAGGGCCACGATGGGCACGGCCTGGATGCCGGTCTGTTCCATGTGGTGCACGATGGATACCCAGCGCAGCCGCCACGGTCGGACCACGGCAGCCGCCAGCGAGACCAGGAACATGCCCAGGAAGCCGGTGATGGAACGGGTCTGCTCCAGTTCCTCGACGATGGATGCGCCGATGGCGTTCAGCGCGCCCACCACGGGAGATATGCGACGCGCACGCGGCACGGCGGCAGTGTCGATGGCGCGCACCCGGTCCAGCAGCGTGGACTGGCCGTGATCGGACACGTGCCACACCACGTGGGCCCCCGCCGTCGCCATGCTGGCGGCGGCCCGGCACAGCAGTTGCGCCCCGGCGGTATCCAGGCGGTTCACTTCGGTCAGGTCCAGATGCACCACGGGGGCATCACCCGGCACCGCGCAGGCGTTGCCCACCTCGGTGCAACGGTGCAGCAGCCGAGCGGTCATGCGGCCGATGGTGGCCACGTCCCACGTGCCGGAAAAGGTAAGCACCAGTTCGCGCGCGCCCCTGCCGACCCCGTCGCCCTCCCCGGCGTCCATCCCGTCTATCGGGCCGGGCTCCACGCACGATGCGGCTGGCCTGCAGGCCAACCCCGGCTCGTGCTGTCCGGCGTGGGCATCCGGGTCGGGACGTCGGTAGTCGCCCTTGAGGGTGGGTTCTCGAAACGGGGGAACGGTTTCGCGCATGCGAACAATCTAGCATGCCCCATGGGCTGCGCCAAGAGCACCGGACGCGGCCGGTCCGAAAAGGACCGGGGTGGAGGCAAAGGTGGGGCGCTGTCCGGATGAGGCGCATGGCCGCGAGGCGGGCATGGGCGCGGCTGGGAGCGTGACTGCGGGAGTGGCTGGAGGAAAGGCTGCGGACGTGACGACAGGCGCGACCGGAAACGCGGCACGCGGAAAGGTTGGAAAGGGGGCAAGGGGGGACGGAAGAAAGGAGGCGTCGAAAGAACGCACCCCTGCGGCGCGGCAAGCGCGGAGAGCCGCGCGGCCAGAGCCCGCGCGCGGCGTGTAGTATCCGATGGCGCCAGCCAGTCGTCTCTGGCTGGCGGAGCATGGGCGACGGCGGCTATTCCACGTCGTCGTCGTACCACTCGTGCTCGTAGCCGTCGGTGAGCTTGTAGCTGCGCACCTGCAACAGCAGCTCGCCATCCTTTTCGCGCACCGTGCCCACGACTTCCACGTGGGCATTGATGTGCGCCGCCAGGTCGGCCCCGGCACCGCGCGGGACGATGTGGAACTCGGTATCCCCGGCGGACACGGCCACCTTGGCGGCCATGTCGTCGTGCCCCTTCAGGGTGAGCGGCACGATGTACCCCTGAACAGTCCTGATGCCTTCCATAGTATTCACAAATGACTCTCGCGCAAACGGGAAAGGGTCCGCCTTTCGGACCCACACAACACTGCGGAATATTACCCCTTTCACGAAAACGCAAGTGTTTGGTGGGCCCGATGTGCAAAAAAAATCTCGCCCCAAAAAACACGCGTTATTTCAAACTATTGCATATGAGACATTGTGCGCGCCACGGTTGTCGTGGGCCGCCCCGCCCGTTGTGACATGCGCAAGCGGGCGCGTACGCCGCATGCCCTTGCGTGCGCACCTCCCCCGGTGACCGGCTCGAACGCAGGGCCGATACCGGGCCGAACAGCAGGTGGGCACCGTCCGGACTCCAGCAGGACACCGACGGGCGGTCACCAGACACCAGCCGCCAGTATCAGCCAAAACGGTGCGCGGCAATGGTGGCGCCCATGGCCCGACAGGCGAATACCCGTTCCCCCACGTCTGCATCGGCGGCCCCGGCAACCACCATCAGCGGCAGCAGATGGTCCTCGCGGGGGTGCGCGTCTCGGGCGGCCGGGGCCGCCTGCCAGCGGGCCAGGGCGTGGTCGCGCCGCCTTG
>NZ_VSMK01000212.1 GCF_011682075.1 Nitratidesulfovibrio liaohensis | reverse complement strand
AGCGCCGCCCCCAGGGCCAGCCCCAGCTCGCATGAGCCCCCGGCGATGAGCACGGGGCCGCGCAGGGGGGAGGGCGATCCGGCGGCTACCACGCCAGCACCCCGGTGACCAGGGGGGGAGAGGCGGGGGGAGGCGTGGCATCTGGCCCGTATGCTGCCCCCGGCCCGTTCATCCCATGCCCCTCGCCAGCGTGCCCGTGAGGCAGTGCGTGCAGCGAGCAGCGCAGGCCTTCATCCGTGCATTCCATGCGGAAGGCATAGTCACCCGGCGACACGAAGCGCCGGAAGCGGAACCCGCGTGCCTTGCATGTCGGGCGGATCGGGCATATGGGCCGCATGACGGAGGATGCGCATGTCCCATCGGACATGCGGCCATCCGGACCGTCCCCGACGGAATGCGGAGGGACACCGGCGGACGAGGCCTGTGGCGTTGCCGACATTCCCGCAGGCAGTCCTGCACGCATGTCCGCCTGCCGCCCGGCCTCCGTCGCATACGGCGTCCCTCCGTCCTCCAAAGTGAGCTCGTGGGCCCAGCGTGACGCTTCGTCCGCAAAGGCCTGCACGATGCACGACCCGGGCACCACGGGGGCGCCGGGGAAATGATCCGCGAACAGCGGGTGGGCCGGGTCGAACCGGAACACTCCGCACCGCACGGTGCCGTGCGTACTGCCGGTGGCGGTCATGCCACCCCCGGCAGGGGCGGTACCCCTTCCCGTTCGCCCAATCCGCCCAATCCGCCTGTGGCCCCGCGTTCGGTCACCGCGCGGATGGCCTCACCCGTGGCGTCCACCAGCAGATCGATCTCGTCGTCGGTGATGGACAAGGGCGGCATGAGCACCATCACGTCGCCCAGCGGGCGGATGATCACCCCGCGCCGCCGTGCCTCCAGGGTTACCCGGTGGCCCATGCGTTGAGCAAGGTCGTAGCCTTCCTTCGTGTCGCGGTTCCGCACCATCTCGATGCCGGTCATCACGCCGCGCTGGCGGATATCCCCCACGTGGGGCAGGTCGCGCAGCGTATCCAGTCGCGCGGCCAGCCGGGCGATTTTCGGTTGCAGCCGCTCCATCACCCGGTCTTCCTCGAACACGTCCAGCGAGGCGATGGCCGCCGCGCAGGCCAGCGGGTTGCCGGTGTAGGTGTGACCGTGGAAGAAGGTGCGCAATTCCTCGTGGCGGGCCAGAAAGCCGTCGTGCACCCGTTCCGTTGTCAGGGTGGCGGCCAGCGGCAGGTAGCCGCCGGAAATGCCCTTGGCCAGGCACAGGAAGTCGGGCGTCACTCCTTCCTGCTCGCAGGCAAACAGGGTGCCCGTCTTGCCGAAGCCAACGGCCACCTCGTCCGCCACCAGGAGCACCCCGTGCTCGTCGCACAGTTCGCGCACCCGGCGCAGCCAGCCGGGCGGCTGCAACAGCATGCCCGCCGCGCCCTGCACCAGCGGCTCCACCACGGCGGCGCACAGTTCGTGTCCGTGCCGGGCGAACAGCGTTTCCATGTGGGTGATGCACTCCCTCTCGCACGCTCCGGCCTGCCGCCCGAAGGGGCAGCGGTAGCAGTACGGGCTTTCAGCCTTCACCGTGTCGAACAGCAGCGGCGCGTAGATGGAATGGAACAGGGCCATGCCGCCCAGGGCCACGGCCCCCACGGTGTCGCCATGGTAGGCGTTGCGCAGGCTGAGAAAGCGGGTGCGCCGCGCATCCCCGCCCAAATGCGCCGGGGCCTGGCGGTGGAACTGGAAGGCGATCTTCAGCGCCACCTCCACCGCCGTGGACCCGCTGTCGGAATAGAATACCCGCGTCAGCCCCTGCGGGGCGACGGCGGCAAGGCGTGCCGCCAGTTCTATGGATGGTTCGCTGCCCAGGCCCAGCAGGGTGGTGTGGGCCACCTTGTCCAGTTGGGCGTGGATGGCCGCGTCCAGCCGGGGGTGGCGATGCCCGTGCACGTTGGTCCACAGCGAGGACACCCCGTCCAGGTAGGATGCGCCGTCGGTGTCGATGATGCGGTTGCCCTCGGCGGCGGCGATGACCAGCGGCTCCGCCGCCAGCCAGTCGCGCATCTGGGTGAAGGGGTGCCACACGTGGGCCTTGTCCAGCGCGCGCAGGCGCACGGTGGCGTCCGTTGCGGCGGGGGCAGTGCTGGCCGCTCCGGGCATGCCGGTATCCGTCGTCCGTCCGCTCATGCCCGTGCCTCCTCGCCGGTGCGGGAAACGTCGCCCACGCCCAGCGTGGCCAGCATGTCCATGTCGTCGGCAAGCGCGCGGCCCGCCGTGGTCAGGTAGTTGCCCACCATCAGGCCGTTGGCCCCGGCGGCGAACACCCACGACTGCCACTGGCCCAGGGTCGTCTCTCGCCCGCCGCACACCAGGATGTCTCGCCCGGGGTGCAGCAGTCGAAACACGGCAATGGCCCGCAGGGCCTCCATGGGCGGCAGCGGGCTGCGGTGGCCAAGCCGTGTGCCCGGAACGGGATGCAGGAAGTTCAGCGGGATGGAGTCCGCGTCCAGTTCCCGCAGGGTCAGGGCCAGTTCCACGCGGTGTTCCCAGGTTTCGCCAAGGCCCAGGATGCCGCCGCAACAGGTGCGCAGCCCCGCCCGCGCGGCCTCGCGCACGGTGGCGATGTCGTCATCGTAAGGGTGCGTGGTACATACCTGCGGGAAAAAACTTCTGGCCGTTTCAAGATTGTGGTGGTAGCTGGAAATGCCTGCGTCCTTCAGGCGGCGCGCTCGTTCTCCCCGGTTTCCACTCTCGGCGGACCCGGTGACGAGCTGCCCCAGGGAGGCGCACAGGCCGATGTCCACACGGTCGCGCAACAGGCGCGCCGCCTGGCAGACCGCGTCGAACTCCCGTTCCGAAAGGGCGTTGCCGCTGGTCACGATGCCGAAGCGGCGCACACCCGCGCGGGCCAGTTCTTCCGCATGGCGCAGCAACGCGTCGGGGCCGAGCAGCGCATGCACCGGAGCGCCCGTGTCGTGGCGCAACGACTGGGCGCAGAAGGCGCAATCCTCGCCGCACCGGCCCGACTTTGCGTTGACGATGCCGCAGGTGGTCGCCAGCGGCCCCTTGCGGGCCGAACGCACTGCCTGCGCCACGGCCAGGATGTCCAGGGTGTCGGACGCGGGCAGCCGCGCCACGGCGAGCGCCTCTTCTCCGGTGATGCCGGACCAGGGGGCTTCCGCCGTGCGGGCGTGGCCTGGCGATGCGTACGGAGTTTCCGTTCCGGGGGGAATGGTGTCCGAAAGGCGCGCGCACAGACGTTCCAGCAGGGGGTTCATGTTTCGGTATCGCTCCTGTTGAATGGCAGTTCAGGGCGAGTAGCGGGCGTGTTCCTTTTTGTCAACCAAGCAATTGCCTGATGGTTTACAATCGCCGTGGACACAGACAGGACGCCCACGAAGGGACGTGTGTTCGCCATGTTGCGCGAAGCGGGCGGCAACTGGCGGTCGGGAGAGGAACTTTCACGGTTGCTTGGCGTAAGCCGGGCTGCCGTGGCCAAGCACGTGCGGACGCTGCGCGGTGAAGGGCACCAGATCGAGGCCATGACCCGCCGGGGCTACCGGATGTTGGCCGAGGCTGACGTGCTGACCGTTGACGGAGTCCGCCGGGGGCTGCACACCCGCTGTTTCGGGCAGGGCACCTTTGTCCTGCACGAAACCACCGACTCCACCAACCGCGAGGCCGCGCTGCTGGCTCTGGACGGGGCAGACGAGGGTACCGTGGTCGCCGCATCGGCGCAGACCGCCGGTCGCGGTCGCACCGGTCGTGTATGGGCGTCGCCCGCCGGGGTGGGGGTGTACGTTTCGCTGGTGCTGCGGCCCCGTCTTGCCCCGCAGGCCGCGCCGCTGGTCACCCTGATGACCGCCGTGGCCGTGGCCGAGGCGGTGGCCGAGGTCACCGGCCTTGCTCCGCGTGCCAAATGGCCCAACGATGTGCTGCTGCATGGCCGCAAGGTGTCGGGCAACCTGACCGAGGTGGCCCTGGTGGCCGACACGGTGTCCCACGTGGTCACCGGCGCGGGCATCAACGTGAACACCCGCGTCGAGGACCTGCCCGAAGGCCTGCGCGGCAAGGCCACCTCGCTGGCGGCGGAGTTGGGCCGCCCCGTGTCGCGGGGGGACGTGCTGCGCGCCTTTCTGGAGCGCGCCGAGCACTGGTACGCTGCCCTGCGAGAGGGCGACCCCGGCCCGGTCATCGCCCGCTGGAAGGAACTTGCCGCCATCGTTGGCACCCCCCTGCGGGTGGGCACGCCGCACGGCGTGGTGGAAGGGCTGGTGGCCGATGTCGATCCCGACGGACTGCTGCGCCTGGTGGATGCCGAGGGGCGCGAACATCGCCTGCATGCGGGCGACGTCATTGACAGCAGGCCGTAAGCACCTATTTCTTCGGAGCCGCGCCCTGCCGATGTGACCCATCGGTATCGGGCGCGCGGCGCGCCATTCCTTCGGCCCTGCCGGATTTTCCGGCACGGTCGCTGGTTTTCGCGCGCCCGGCCACGAAGGCGGCCAGCCGTGCATGCGTGCGGCGGCGCCACGTGCCCTGCGCCGGATC
>NZ_VSMK01000211.1 GCF_011682075.1 Nitratidesulfovibrio liaohensis | reverse complement strand
CGCACGCACGGCATCCGCCGTATCGCCCACGCCGCGCCCGGACCGCACGGACCGCCCGGACCGCACGGACCGCCCGGACCGCACGGACAGGCCGAAAGCCACGTTCTCGTACACGCTGCGGCGCAGCAGGTAGGGTTCCTGCAGCAGCAGGGTCACCGAGCGGCGCAGTTCCGCCGTGCGCGCGGACGACAGCGGCCCCACCACTTCGCCCGCAAAGCGCAGCTCGCCCCGGCAGGGGGCGTCCAGCAAGGCCAGCAGACGCAGCAGGGTGGACTTTCCGCCGCCATTGGGCCCCACCACCCCGGTGATGCCCCCGGCAGCGATGTCCAACCGGGGCACGTCGAGCACGGTGCGTTCGCCGTGACGGCGCACCACGCCCTCCAGTTGATAGAGCGGCACGTGGCAGCGGGTGCACAGCACGCCGGTGCACGGCCCTTCGGTGTGCGCTGCCCCAGGGTGGATTTCTTCGGGGTGCGCTTCGCTGGCGGCGCCGTCCGCCATGTCACCCGCCCCCGCCGCAAGTGCATCATCAGCGGGGATATTGTGCTCGCAACTACCGGGAGACATCCGAGACACGCCTTTGTCTTCGCGTCCGTTCATCGTCCGGCCCTCCTGCGCAAGCCAGCCAGGAGCAGGTTCAGCAACAGGGCAATGGCCAGCAGCACCAGCCCCAGAGCAATGCCCAGAGCATAGTCGCCCTTGCCCGTTTCCAGCGCGATGGCCGTGGTGATGGTGCGGGTGTGCCATTTGATGTTGCCGCCCACCATCATGGAAATGCCCACCTCGGACACGATGCGCCCGAAGGCCGCCACCCCCGCCAGCATCAGATGGTAGCGGGTTTCCCACAGGGTGGCGAAGAGCACCTGGCGTCCGTCGGCCCCCAGGGTGAGCAGGGTCAGGCGCAGGCGCGCGTCGGCCTGCTCCACGGCCAGGGCGGTCATGGCCATGACGATGGGTATCCCCAGCAGGGTCAGGCCCACGGACATGCCGGGAATGGTGAACAACAGGCCCAGATCGCCCAGAGGCCCCTGCCGCGACAGCAGCAGGTACACCAACAGGCCGATGACCACGGTGGGAAAGCACAACGCCGTATCCACGGCGATGCGCACGGCCCGGCGGCCAGGAAAGTCGTGGTAGCCGATCAGAAACCCCAGCGGCGCGCCGATGGCCAGGCACGCGGCCATGGACATTCCCGACGCCGCAAGGGTGATCCACACGGCGGAAAAGGTTTCGGCGTCGCCAGCGGCCAGCAGGCGCAAGGCGGTGACGAAGCCGTCGAGCAGATAGTCCATGGGGCTGGGGTCTCCTTGCGGGGGACTCTAAACGCTGCCTTCCCTGCGGGCAACGACGGCGGACGAAAGGTACCGGACGAAAGGTACTGGGCGTCAGGCACGCGGGCATGCCCATTCCACCGTCGCCCGCGAAAAGGCGGCGGAACGGCACTGCCGCCCCGCCGCCGGGTATGCACAACTTCAAGAGGGTGCCGTCATGAGCAGGATTTTTGTTCTCTGCCAAGGCAGAATGCTTTTTTATGAAGGGAGTATACTTTTATGGTATTCGACCGGAATAAAAAAACATCCTGACACAGGCAGAGAGCAAAAAGGCGTACAGGACGACACCCTCAGGATTACTTGCCCGCGTTGGGCGTAAACAGCGGCTTTTCCATCAGCTTGAAGTCGGCGATGCGCTTCTGGGTGGAGGGGCTGGCCATCCACTTGGTGAAGGCATCGGCGAGGTCGGCCTTGGCCGACGGGCACTTGGCCGGGTTCACGGTGATGGAGCTGTACTGGTTGAACAGCTTCTGGTCCTTTTCCACCACGATGGCCAGCGGTCCGGGCTCCTTCAGGCCCGCCTCGTACTTGATCCAGGTACCGCGGTCGGTAAGGGTGTAGCCGCCCTTTTCCGCGCACATGGCGATGGTGCGCATCATGCCCTGCCCGGCCTCCACGTACCATTCCTTGCCTTCGGGCACGCCCACGCCGGTGTCCTTCCACAGGCGCAGTTCCAGCGCATGGGTGCCGGACTTGTCGCCACGGCTGAGGAACGGAGCCTTGCCGCCGGACAGGGTCTTCATGGCCTCGGCCACGGTCTTGCCCTTCACGCCCGCGGGGTCGGCCTTGGGGCCCACCATGACGAAATCATTGTACATCAGTTGGACGCGATTGATGCCGAAGCCTTCGCCCACGAACTTGGCCTCTGCCTCGGGATCGTGCACCAGCAGTACGTCCACGTTGCAGCTGCGGCCCATTTCCAGCGCCTTGCCGGTGCCGGTGGCCGTGAACTTGAGTTCGATGCCCGTTTCCTTCTGGAAGGCGGGGGCAAGATCGTCGAGCAGGCCGGTATCGGCGGTGCTGGTGGTGGTGGCCATCATCAGCACCTTGTCCGCCGCCATGGACTGCGCGGGCAACAGCACGGTGAACAGACAAAGAACGAGAAGCAGACGACGCATGGCATCCTCCGGGTTTGTCGTTGGCGTTGGTCGTTGTCGTTGGGTGTCCGGTCCTTCTCCAATGGGCTTCAGTGTTAGCAGCCCAAACTGTCACGAAACAAGTAGAAAACGTGCACAAGGATTGGCACCATCAATCCCGAATGACGACCAGAACAAACCCAAAAATACCATACCAATCCTGTAAATACCCAAACGAACCAAAGAAAACATGTTGAAAAAAACAGAACGAAATACCGGGCGCGGATGCAGGGGCAGGACACGTCCCCTCCAGCCCCTTGCGCCAGCATGTGCCCGGCCACCCGCGCCGCCGCCCGTGTACCTGCCGGAAGGTCGGCTGCCCAGAAGCCGCAACGGCATCGCCCCGCCCGGAAACACCGGAGCGGGGCGAAAAGACCGCCAGTGCCGACATGACCGGGGCAGCGGTATGATGCGGCGGATCCGCCGGTGCGTACCGTGCGATCCGGCAGGGCACGGACTACGCGCCCGCCGCGTCTCCTTCGTTGCTGCTCCCGCCCGGTGCGCCATCCTGTCCGCCGTCCGGCCCACCATCCGGCCCACCGTCTGGCGAATCAGGCATGCCGAATTCCAAAAGCTTGCGGTACACCGTCTGGCGCGAAACACCCAGCAACCGCGCCGCACGGGCCTTGTTGTTCCCGGCTCTGCGCAGGGCATCGGCCAGCAGTTCCGGGGTCAGCCGCAGACGGCGCCCTGCTTCCGCGCCGTAAGGGGCGTGTTCCTCGCCAACCCGACCGCCGTAGCCAGCGCCCTCCGGGCCTGTCGGCCCGATCGGCCCGACCGGCCCGACCGGCCCGACCGGCATGACAGGCCTGATCGGCATGACGGGCGGGGCAGGCATGACGGGCGAGACAGGCGAAACCGGCCCGCCCGATATCGGCGGCTCGGCTGGTGCCATCTCTCTTCCTCGTCCGATGCCTGCCAGGTTCACGGGCAAGCCGTCGGGATAGATGCCGGAATGGTTCTCGCCGTCGTGAATGGCTGGCGCGCTGGCGGGCTGGCCGTACGGCGGGCCACCGGATGGCCAGTCCCCTTGGGGGGGCCGTGCCATGCCATGGTCCATGCTCCTGCCCCCGGCCCGATCCCCGGCCCGATAAGCGCCCCATGCGTTGCCCGCCCCTTGCCGCTGCAGGTCCGTGTCGCAGGCAATGCTGCGCTGCACGGGGGCGGTGGTGGGTGACATGCCGACGGCGGCGCGCACTTCGGGCGGCAGGGCATCCACATCGATGACGTCGCCGCGCGACAGGATGAAGCCATGCTCCAGCGCGTGGCGCAGTTCGCGCACGTTGCCCGGCCAGGAATGCGCCATCAGTGCTTGCAGGGCAACCGGGGTCACCCCGGCCACGCGGCGATGGAAATGGATGTTGAACTGCTCCACGAAGTGGTCCACCAGCAGGGGGATGTCCGAGCGCCGGTCGCGCAGTGCAGGCAGGTGCAGTTCCACCACCCGCAGCCGGTAGTACAGGTCTTCGCGCAGCCTGCCGGAGCGCACCAGGTCCGCCAGGGGCCGGTTGGTGGCGGCGATGACCCGCACGTCCACCTTGACGGTGCGCGTGTCGCCCACCCGCTCGAACTCGCGTTCCTGCAACACCCGCAACAGTTTGAGCTGCACGGCGGACGAGACGTCACCTATCTCGTCCAGAAATATGGTGCCCCCGTGCGCCAGTTGGAACCGGCCCACCCTGTCGCGCACGGCGCCGGTAAAGGCCCCGCGCACATGGCCGAACAGCTCGCTTTCCAGCAGATGTTCCGACAGCGCCGAGCAGTTCACCTTGACCAGCGGCCCCAGCGCGCGCGGCCCGCCCCGGTGCAGCGCCTCGGCCACCAGTTCCTTGCCGGTGCCGGATTCGCCGGTGATGAGCACGGTGGTGTCGGTCTGGGCCAGTTCGTCCAGCAGGTGGAACAGCTCGGACATGGGCGCACTGCGCCCGATGATCTGGTTCATGCCCGCCCGGTGGCCCAGGGCCTCTTCCAGCCCGGCCAGGCGGGTGACGTCGCGCGCCACCAGCAGCGCGCCCAGGAATTCGCCACCTCCACCGGCCAGGGGCGCGGCCTCTATCTCGAACACCTGCTCGCGCCCGTCGGCCAGTTGGGCGGAAACCCGGCGCCGCCGCGAGGCCC
>NZ_VSMK01000210.1 GCF_011682075.1 Nitratidesulfovibrio liaohensis | reverse complement strand
CGCGATGTCCGGCCGCATGCGGCGTGGAGGCGCGACGTGGATCGCGCGCCCCGCCGCGCGGGCTATGCGCTGCTGGTGGAACAGGGGCGGGAGATCAGGGGGCGCTGAACGCGGTGCGCCACCGGCGCATCCGCATCACGGCGCCCTGCGGCAACGGTGCAACCGGTACGCAAGGAGGCATGATGACTGTCAATCGCAGGCAATTTCTCAAGCTGAGCGCGGGCGCCACCCTGGCAAGCGCGTTCGGCGGGCTGGGGATCAGCCTTGCGCCCTCGGTGGCGCGGGCCGAACTCCAGAAGCTTCAGTGGGCAAAACAGACCACCTCGGTCTGCTGCTACTGCGCGGTGGGCTGCGGGCTCATCGTCCACACCGCCAAGAATGGCGAGGGCCGCGCCGTCAACGTGGAAGGCGACCCGGACCATCCGATCAACGAAGGTTCGCTGTGCCCCAAGGGCGCGTCCATCTTCCAGCTGGGCGAAAACAACGCCCGCTCGCCCAAGCCCCTGTACCGCGCGCCGGGCAGCGGCGAGTGGAAGGAAGTGGAATGGGACTGGGCGCTGACCGAAATCGCCAAGCGCGTCAAGAAGACCCGCGACGAATCCTTCCAGCTGGCCAATGCCGCCGGTGAAAAGGTGAACCGGACGGAAGCCATCGCCTCCTTCGGCTCCGCCGCCATGGACAACGAGGAATGCTGGGCCTACCAGGTCATCCTCAGAAGCCTCGGCCTGGTGTTCATCGAACACCAGGCGCGGATCTGACACAGCCCCACTGTACCGGCTCTGGCAGAGTCGTTCGGTCGCGGTGCGATGACGAATCACTGGAACGATCTTGCGAACAGTGATTGTGTGTTGATCATGGGCAGCAACGCTGCCGAAAACCACCCCATTTCCTTCAAGTGGGTGCTGCGCGCGCAGGACAAGGGCGCCACGCTGATTCACGTGGACCCGCGCTTCACGCGCACGTCCGCCAAGTGTGACATCTACGCCCCCATCCGGTCGGGCGCGGACATCCCCTTCCTTGGCGGGCTCATCAAGTACATCCTCGAGAACAAGCTGTATTTCGAGGAGTACGTGCGCGAGTACACCAACGCCTCGCTCATCGTGGGCGAAAAGTTCTCGTTCAAGGACGGCCTGTTCAGCGGCTACGACGCGGACAAGCGCAAGTACGACAAGTCGCAGTGGGCCTTCGAGCTTGACGAGAACGGCGTGCCCAGGCGCGATCCCTCGCTGAAGCACCCCCGGTGCGTCTTCAACCTGATGAAGAAGCACTACGAACGCTACACCGTGGACAAGGTGGCCGACATCACCGGCACGCCCAAGGACCTGATCCTGAAGGTCTACAAGGCCTACGCGGCCACGGGCAAGCCGGACAAGGCGGGCACCATCATGTACGCCATGGGCTGGACGCAGCATTCCGTGGGCGTGCAGAACATCCGCGCCATGGCCATGGTGCAGCTGCTGCTGGGCAACATCGGCGTGGCGGGCGGCGGCGTAAACGCGCTGCGCGGCGAATCCAACGTGCAGGGGTCCACCGACCAGGGCCTGCTGGCCCACATCTGGCCGGGGTACAACCCCACGCCCACCACCAAGCAGGCCACGCTGGACCTGTACAACACCATCACGCCCCAGTCCAAGGACCCCATGAGCGTGAACTGGTGGCAGAACCGGCCCAAGTATGTGGCCAGCTACCTGAAGGCCCTGTACCCCGACCTTGCCCCGGCGGACGCCTACGACATCATGCCCAAGCTCGATGCGTCCAAGCCCGCCACCTACTACTTCTGGCTGAACATCTTCGACAAGATGGACAAGGGCGACGTGAAGGGCTGCTTCGCGTGGGGCATGAACCCCGCCTGCGGCGGCGCCAACGCCAACAAGAACCGGCGCGCGCTGGGCAAGCTGGACTGGCTGGTGAACGTCAACATCTTCGAGAACGAAACCTCGTCGTTCTGGAAGGGTCCGGGCATGAAGCCGGAGGAAATCGGCACGGAAGTGTTCTTCCTGCCGTGCGCCGTGTCCATTGAAAAGGAAGGCTCCGTCGCCAACTCCGGCCGCTGGATGCAGTGGCGCTATCGCGGTCCGAAACCGTGGGGCCAGACCAAGCCCGACGGCGACATCATGCTGGAAATGATGCACAAGATCCGCGACCTGTACACCAAGGAAGGCGGCGTGCACGCCGACCCCATCCTGAAGCTGAACGTCAAGGATTGGGAAGAACACAACGAGTTCTCCCCGGCCAAGACCGCCAAGCTGATGAACGGCTACTTCCTGAAGGACGTGGAAGTGGGCGGCAAGCAGTTCAAGGCCGGGCAGCAGGTGCCTTCGTTCGCCTTCCTGACGGCGGACGGCTCCACCTGTTCCGGCAACTGGCTGCATGCCGGGTCGTTCACCGATGCGGGCAACATGATGGCCCGCCGCGACACCTCGCAGACGCCGGAACAGGCGCGCATCGGCCTGTTCCCCAACTGGTCGTTCAGCTGGCCGGTGAACCGGCGCATCATCTACAACCGCGCCTCCGTGGACAAGACCGGCAAGCCGTGGAACCCCGCCAAGGCCGTCATCGAATGGAAGGACGGCAAGTGGGTGGGCGACGTGGTGGACGGCGGCGGCGACCCCGGCACCAAGCATCCGTTCATCATGCAGACGCACGGCTTCGGCGCGCTGTACGGGCCGGGGCGCGAGGAAGGCCCCTTGCCCGAGCACTACGAACCGCTGGAGTGCCCGGTTTCCAAGAACCCGTTCTCGAAGCAGCTGCACAATCCGGTGGCCTTCAAGATCGAGGGCGAAAAGGCGGCGGTGTGCGATCCGAAGTTCCCCTTCATCGGCACCACCTACCGCGTCACCGAACACTGGCAGACCGGCCTGATGACCCGCCGCTGTGCGTGGCTGGTGGAAGCGGAGCCCGAGATATTCGCCGAAGTCAGCAAGGAACTGGCCAAGCTGCGCGGCATCAAGAACGGTGACCGCGTAAAGGTCTCTAGCCTGCGCGGCTCGCTGGAAGCGGTGGCCATCGTTACCGAGCGCATCAAGCCCTACAAGGTCATGGGTGCGGAAATCCACATGGTGGGCCTGCCTTGGCACTACGGCTGGATGGTGCCCAGAAACGGCGGCGACACGGCCAACCTGCTCACGCCGTCGGCGGGCGACCCGAACACCGGCATCCCCGAGACCAAGGCGTTCATGGTCGATATCCGCAAGGTGGGAGGTAAGTAGTCATGGGAAAGATGTTCTTCATCGACCTTACCCGCTGCACCGGCTGCCGCGGCTGCCAGATAGCCTGCAAGCAGTGGAAGAACCTGCCCGCCGAGGAAACCCGCAACACCGGTTCGCACCAGAATCCGCCGGACCTCTCGTACGTCACCCTGAAGACGGTGCGTTTCGAGGAAGGCGTGTTCGACAAGAAGATGGACTGGCTGTTCTTTCCGGAACAGTGCCGCCATTGCGTCGAGCCCCCCTGCAAGGGCCAGGCGGACGTGGACCTGGAAGGCGCGGTGCTGAAGGACGAGGCCACCGGGGCCGTCATCTTCACCGAACTCACCGCCAAGGTGGACGGTGATATGGTGCGCTCCGCCTGCCCGTACGACATCCCGCGCAAGGACGCGGCCACCGGCCTGCTGTCCAAGTGCGACATGTGCAACGACCGCGTGCAGAACGGCCTGCTGCCCGCCTGCGTGAAGACCTGCCCCACCGGGTGCATGAACTTCGGCGACGAGGCGGACATGCTGGACATGGCGAAAAAGCGCCTGGAGACCGTGAAGAAGAAGTACCCCAACGCCGTCCTGGGCGACCCCGACGACGTGCGTGTGGTGTACCTGTTCCAGCGCGATCCCAAGAGCTACTTCACGCACGCGGTGGCCGAGCTGGAATCCGGCCCGCTTACCCGCAAGCAGCTGTTCGCAAAGCTGTTCCGGGCGCGCGTGTAGCATAGCGCAAAATGCAATCCGGCCCGCCGCGCCGCGTTTTCGACAGCGCGCGGCGGGCCGGTGTTATCTCCATCATCCCTGCCTCCTTGGGTGCGGGGCGGTTTCCCGCCTGCCCCGCGCCGGGCAATGCCCAAGGGCCATGCATGTGGCGAACGGCCACGTACATGGTGCCGGGCAGTGCGCAAGGTGGCACCCCGCGCCGTCCGTGCGTCCGCGTTCCCGTATCGGGAAGGGGGGCGCGCGGGCGGCGCCTCTTTTTGCCGCCCCGGCTTGTGCCGGAACCGGAGCACAGCTAGGATGGAACGCAAAGGGATACCACGCGGACAGCGCGCGGGAGCGCGCGTACGGGCCGCACCAGCCATACGGAGGACGCCGTGAAGGCAGTAAGCATCATCGGGTTCAAGAATTCGGGCAAGACCACCTGCACCGCGCTGCTGGCCGACGCGCTGGAAGCGCGCGGCCTGACCGTGGCCGTGGCCAAGCATACCCACCACAGCCTGGACAAGGCGGAAACCGACACCGCCCGGCTGATGAAGCCGGGGCGCACGGTCATCGGCATTGCCGAGGGCGAATGCGCGGTGTTCTGGTCCACCCGGCGGCACCTGGCCGACCTGCTGCCGCTGGTGCGCGCCGATGTGCTGCTGGTGGAGGGCGGCAAGAGCCTGGGCTGGCTGCCGCGCGTGCTGTGCCTGCGCGAGGCGGGCGAGGCCC
>NZ_VSMK01000209.1 GCF_011682075.1 Nitratidesulfovibrio liaohensis | reverse complement strand
TATTCTCAAAGGGATGCGCAACCGCATCCCGACACATCACGAAAAGGCCCCGGTGAGCAATCACCGGGGCCTTCGTGCGTTTCAAAGGCATGAGCGCGGACGCGGGCGCGGGCAGGGTGGCTTGAAGCGCAGGGCGCAGGGCGCTGGGGCAGGGCGATAGCACAGGGGGCAGGGCGTAGGGGCGGAGGCTTGAAGCGCAAGGTCACAGCGCAGGGAGCATGGCGCATAGCACAGGTCCATGGGGCGTGAGTGCTGGAAGCGAAGGACGTATGGCACGTGCGGCGGGACGCGCGGGCTCGTGGGGGCGACACCGTGGATACCGATGGCGTTTCTGCGTTCCCGGCGCGTGGCATGGGATGGAACGCAGCGTGCCCCGGCAGGGGGCATTCAGAGGACTTTCCGCGTCGAAAGCATGGTGGTAGGGAACAGGGGCCTTCAGCCCCGAGCATGAGGGGGCCTGCCGCAGTACCTGCAACCCTGGACTTTTTTATGGCATTTTCACAACCCGACAGCCCCGTTGCCTTCGGTGGCAGCCTGAACCTTCAGGACGCGCTGACCGTGGCGCTGGATGCCGCCAAGGCGGGCTGCGCCGTGTTGGCGCGTGGGCGATCGCGCCTTGCCCGCGTGCGTACCACAACCAAGAGCCCTGGCGACATCACCACCGAACTGGATGCCCACTCGGAGGCAGCCATTTTCGCACGCATCCGGCAGGCCTACCCTGACCATGCACGGCTGGGCGAGGAGTCGGGAGACAGCACAGGTGATTCAGGCGCATCACCGTACCGCTGGATTGTCGATCCGCTGGACGGCACGGTGAACTACGTGCACGGAATTCCGTATTATGCGGTCTCTGTGGCACTGGAAGTGGATGGCGCGGCGGTGCTGGGCGTGGTGGCAGACCCGGTCCGGCGCGAGTTCTTTACCGCCGTGCGCGGTCAAGGGGCGTTCTGCAACGGGCGCCCGCTGGATGTGGCCCGGCGTGGCCGCCTGGACGAGGCCGTGGTCGGTACCGTGGTGCCGCCGCCCAAATGGCCGGGCATGGAGGGGTATCTGGCGCAGTTTTGCGCTGTGGCGCGCAGTGCGGCGGGCATGCGCCGGGGCGGTGCAGCCGCGCTGGACCTGGCCTATGTGGCCGCCGGACGACTGGACGGCTTTTTTGTGGTCAGCCTGAAGCGCTGGGACCTTTCCGCCGGGGCGTTGCTGGTACAGGAGGCGGGGGGCGCCGTGGCCGATATCGACGGCAACCCGGACCCGTTGCACGCCAACCGCCTTGCCGCCGCCAACGGCGTATTGCTGCCTGCGTTGCTGGAGCGGCTGCGGTCACGCTGACGCCCCCTGCGCTGTACCGGAAAACAGGGAAGAGGGCTGCCATGGCTGCCTTCTCCCCTGTTTTCCGTTCGTTGTTCGGAGCACCGTTGCAACGACGTGTGCCGGGCCGATTGCGGCATCGCTGCCGGAGCGCCGTGACCTGAGGGTTACGTGAGGGACGTTGACACCCGCTACACTACCAGCCGGTATGGCAACAACGGTCTCAGCTTGTCTCGCGCCCAACGCCAGCCAGCGACGGGCCGTGCCGTCGCAGCCATACGCCGAACCACAGCGCGTTGCCCAGGCAGACGATGCCGGACAGCAGCAGCGTGAGCGACGGGCCCAGCGCATGGGCAACGCTGCCCCCCAGCAGCGAGCCGAACGGCCCCATGCCCAGGAACATCATGGAATACAGGGCCATGACCCGGCCCCGGTAGGCGTCGGGCGACATGATTTGCAGCAGCGTGTTGGCCGATGCCATCAGCACCACCATGCACATGCCCACGGGCACCAGAGCCACCAGTGCCGTCCATACCGACCGGCACAGCGCGAACGCCGTAAGGCTGGCACCCAGTCCAACAGCCCCGTACAGCGCCCATCGTGACAGCCCGTCGCTGCTGCGCCGCAGGGCAAGGCACAGCGCGCCCAGCAGCGCACCCGCCCCGGCGGCCCCCAGCAGCAGGCCCAGTGTCCTGGCGTTGCCGCCCAGCACCTTGTCGGCCACCACCGGCATCAGCACGGAATAGTTCACCGCGATGAGGCTGGTGGCCCCCACAAGCAGCAGGGTGGTGCGGATACCCTCGTGGCGCGCGGCAAAGCCCAGCCCCTCGCGGATGCGCTGCAACGTGGAAGGTCCGGGCGGCGGGGGCACGTGGACGGGCAGGCGCATCAGCATCAGCCCCGCGATGACGGGCACAAAGCTGATGCCGTTGAGCAGAAAGCACCACCCTTCGCCCGCGGCGGCTACCACCAGCCCCGCCAGGGTTGGCCCGACCACACGCGCCGCGTTGAACATGGACGAGTTCAGGCCGATGGCCGTGGGCAGGTCGTCGCGCCCCACCATGTCCATGATGAAGGACTGGCGCGTGGGCACGTCGAAGGCGTTGACGATGCCGAGGGCCGTGGCCAGCACGAATACGTGCCACACCTGCACCACGTCGGTCATGGTCAGCGCGGCGGCAGTCAGCGCCAGCAGCATGGAGGCCACCTGCGTGGCCACCAGTATGGCGCGCCTGTCGCGCGTGTCGGCCAGCGCGCCGCCGAACACGGACAGCACGAACAGCGGCAATTGCGCGGCAAAGCCCAGCGCCCCCAGAACGAAGCTGGATTCGCTCAGCCTGTAGACCAGCCACGACTGGGCCATGGACTGCATCCAGGTGCCGGGCAGCGAAATGGCCTGCCCGGCGAAGAACAGCCGGTAGTTGCGGTGGCGGAACACCCGCAACGGGCCGGTGGCGTGAGGGATCTGGTGATCGGGAAAGGGCGGCATGCTGCGTCCGTTGCGTCGTCGTGCCCGGCGCGTATCAGTTGGTGGTGCGGGTGCCCTTGGCGGCCTTGGTGTTTTTCTTCTTCGCGGGGTGCGCAGTGGTGGTGCCCGCCTTGCCCGTTTTGCCGATCTGGGCAGCTGGGGTCGTGGCGTTGGAGGACACCTGCGGCGTGGCGGCGGCAGATGCGTCGGACGTGCCGGTCGCGTTTGACTCCGTTGGCGTGGCGGGCATGTCCGTCATGCCGCCGGTGGCGGCCCCTGGTGCGGCCTGCGGCGTTGCCTGCGGAACCGTCGGGGAGGCTTCCGGGTCCAGTTGTGCGGGCACGCCGGGCTGGAACTGGGGGTGCGCCTGCATCCATTGCGCGGCCATGTTCTTGGAATGCACCAGTTGATCGGGCGTCATGCGCTGTTGCACCTCGGCCGCCACCGGCGCCGCATCGCCGTCGCCGAACAGCACGGCGCGGGTCAGCCAGGAATGGGCGGCGACCATGTCCGCCTCGGCGCCTTCACCCTCTGCCAGCATGCTGCCCAGCAGGGTCATGCAGCGCGGGTGACCGCCCTCGGCGCATTGCCCGAACAGTTGCAGGCTGCGCGGGTAGTCTCTGGGCACGCCGGTGCCTTCGTGGTTCAGAATGCCCAGGTTGAGCAGCGAGTGCAGGTCACCCGCCTTGGCGCCCATCTGGAAGTAGCGCACGGAATTTGCCATATCCGGTTCGCTTCCCTGGCCCCGGTAAAGCATTTCGGCCACCAGTCCCATGGCGTCGGGGTTGCCCGCATCGGCGGCTTCGCGCAGCAGGTGCAGCGCCTTGGCGTCGTCGCGCGGGGTGCCCATGCCGTAGCGGTAGTGCACGCCCAGCCAGAAGCGCGCGCGCACTACCCCCAGGGCGGCGGCGCGTTCCGTCCAGCGGAAGGCCTCTTGCTGGTTCTCCGGTCCCGCCAGCCCCTTGCGGTGGTATTCTGCCAGCAGGTCGCAGGCTTGCGGGTGGCCCCGCTCCGCCGCCAGCGAGAGCCATTTTTCGCCCTGCATGAAGTCGCGCCGGGTGCCGCGCCCGTAGGTGTACAGCACGCCCACCAGGGCCTGCGCGTTGATGATGTCCTGCTCGGCGGCGGACATGGCCAGCGCGAAGGCCTTGGCCTCGTCCTTGCGCACGCCGTTGCCGTCCAGGTACAGACGCGCCAGAACGTCCTGCGCGGGGCCGAAGTCCTGCGCGGCGGCCTTTTCCAGCCACGTGGCGGCCCGGGCCGGGTCTGGCTGGCCGTCGGCCCCCTGCAACAGGGCCATGGCAAAGGCGAATTGGTCCTGCGGGCGGGTGGGGGCCTCTATGCTGGTGCCATCGGAAAGTTCCACCAGTTCGCCCACGGGGGCGGATGCGCGGTCCTGCGGTTGCGGTGCGGGGTCGGACTGGCGGTTGGCGACCATGCTGTCCGGCGCGACCACAAGATCGGGGACGGCGGGGTTCGCGGCGCTGGTGCCGGTATCGGGGGTGGCGGTGCCCGCCGTGGCCGTGCCGCTCGTGCCCGTGGCGCTCGTGCCCGCATCGTTTGCAGCAGCGTCCTGGTCCGTGGCCTCGCGGATGTAGGTGGGGCGTTCCGGCAGGGCTGCCGTCCCTTTTTTGGGGGGCTTGCATCCGCCCAGCAGCAGGCCCGCCGCCAGCATGGCCACAAGCGCCAGGCGTGCCGCGTGGCGTGGGGGGGGCTGCCGGTTGGAGGTCTGCGAAACAGGGGATGGACGAAAACACGTGGCAATGCGGCGGGCTGTGTTCATGATCACTCCGGATGTGCGGCTGGGGGCGGGCATGCCGCGCGGGCATCCGGAAGGCGCCGCGCGCGGGGGCCGCGCCGAAGCAGGGGCATA
>NZ_VSMK01000219.1 GCF_011682075.1 Nitratidesulfovibrio liaohensis | reverse complement strand
CCCCACGATAAGGCTGTGCAACTGCGGCAGGGCCGTGGCCTCTTCGTAGCCGCGCCACGGGGCCACGGCGCGCGCCGTCTCGCTACGCGGGGCGGATGGCCATACCGGACGCACGTGGCGCAGCAGCCCCACCAGCGGCAGCCGCCAGTCCTTCATGCGCCACGGGATGATGCGGTACACGTACATGGGCGCGGCCAGCGCCACCACACCCAGGGGCCGGAACACCTGGGCCAGGTGCAGGGCGATGGCGCCACCCATGGAAAGACCGATGGGCACCACCGCATCCACCTCGTGCTGCAGCGCGCGATACTCGTCTTCCGCGTGGGCCACCCAATCCGCGAACACGGTGCGCCGAAAGTCCTCGAACGAGGTGTCATGCCCCGGCAGGCGGATGTTACGCACCACGCAGCCGATCTCGTTCAACGGCCCGACCAGCGGCTCCATTTCAAAGGGCGCACCGGTGAACCCGTGCACCAGCAGACATCCCACGCGCATCCTTCACTCCCTGGCGCTCTCCGGCGCGTCTTGGCACATCATGACACATCACGGCACATCTTGGCGCGTCCTGCGCATTGCCACACGGGCGCAGCACGCTTGCGACACGCCATGCCCTATATTAATGGAAACCGATTCGTTGCCAGGCCAGCAGACACCGGATCATCCCCCTCACGCCACGCCCGCGGCGCATAGCCAAGGAGTCATCATGACCCGCCCCTGCGACATCCTCATACAAGCCGCCTGCATCGTAACACAAGACGCCATGCGCACCGTCATCGAGGATGGCGCGCTGGCCGTGACCGACGGCACCGTGCTGGCCGTTGGCCCGCGCGAGGCCGTGGCCGCCGCGCACGCCCCGGCACAGGTGCTGGACCTTGGCAACGCACTGGTCATGCCCGGCCTCGTCAACGCGCACACCCACGCGGCCATGACCTTTCTGCGCGGCGTGGCCGACGACCTGCCGCTGATGGACTGGCTGACGCAACACATCTTTCCCGTCGAAAAACACCTCACGCCCGATATCGTGGAGGCGGGGGCATTGCTGGGCTGCGCCGAAATGCTGCGCACCGGCACCACGGCCTTCAACGACATGTACCTGATCCAGAACGCCACCTTCCGCGCCGTGGACGCGGCGGGCCTGCGCTGCCTGGGCGGCGAGGGCATCTTCGGATTCCCCTCGCCCGCCTACCCCGACGCAGACGCGGGCCTGGCCCTGGTGCGCAAGCTGCACGATACCTGGCGGCACAACCCGCGCATCCGCCAGTGCGTCACCCCGCACGCGGTGTACACCACCTCGCCGGAACTGCTGCAGCGCTGCCAGGCCCTGGCCGAGGAACTGGACCTGCCCTTGCACATCCACCTGGCGGAAACCACCACGGAAACGGCCCAGTGCCAGCAGATGTTCGGCCAGCGCCCCGTGCCGTACTGTCACGGCCTTGGCCTGCTGACCCCGCGCACCACCGTGGCCCACGCCGTGGACCTGACGGACGACGAAATCGATCTGCTGGCCTCCACCGGCGCGGCGGTGGCCCATAACCCGGAAAGCAACATGAAGCTGGCCTCCGGCGCGGCCCCCGTACCGCAAATGCTGGCGCGGGGCATTGCCGTGGGCATCGGCACCGACGGCGCGGCCAGCAACAACAGCCTGAACATGTTCACGGAAATGACCAGCTGCGCCATGCTGCACAAGTTGCGCTGCATGGACCCCACCTGCGCCCCGGCCCAGACCGTGCTGGACATGGCCACCCTGGGCGGCGCGGCGGCCCTGCACTGGCCGGGCCTTGGCCAGCTTGCCCCCGGCTGCCCGGCGGACCTGACCGCGCTGGACCTTTCATCCCCCAACCTGCAACCCATGTACAACCCGGCCTCGCATCTGGTGTACGCCGCCACCGGGCACGAAGTGCGCCTGACCATGGTGGCGGGCGAAGTGTTGTACCAGGATGGCCGGTTCACCCGCTTCGACTACCCCGCCCTGGTGGCCCAGATGCGCGACGTGCGCCGCTGGGTGCTGGACAAGCTGGGGCGATAGCCCGGAAAAGCGTCGCGCAAACGCGCAGGGCGGCCCCCAGTCCGCACTGGGGGCCGCCCTGTTGCGTGGCGGGAACAGGCGGCACCTTCGGGATCGGGTCCGCTCCTCGCGGAATGCCGCACGCCCCGGCGCCGCCGGTTCCGTGGCCGAGCTAGGCGATCCAGACCGATTTGATGTTGACGAACTCGTGGATGCCGAAGGACGACAGCTCGCGTCCGTAGCCGCTGTCCTTCACGCCGCCGAACGGCAGGCGCGGATCCGACACCACCAGCGTGTTGACGAAGCTGCTTCCGGCTTCAAGCCGCAGGGCGATTCGTTCGCCCCGCTCCCTGTCGCTGGTGATGACCCCGGAACCGAGGCCGAAGCGGGTGTCGTTGGCCAGGGCGATGGCGTGTTCCTCGTCCCGGGCGCGGATGACCGCGGCCACCGGGCCGAACATTTCGGTGTCGAAGGCCTCCATGCCGGGCTTCACGTCGGCGATGAGCGTTGCGGGATAATAGGCGCCGGGACCGGGCGGCACGACGCCCCCGCAGAGCAGCCGCCCGCCCTGGGACAGGGTGCGCTCGACCTGGGCATGCAGCGTGTCACGCAGGTCCGTGCGAGCCATGGGACCGTAGTAATTGGATTCATCCAGCGGGTCGCCCATGCGGGCATCCTGCATCCTGTGCCGCAGCGCGGCCAGAAAGGCGTCGTGGATGCCATCCAGCACCACGAAGCGTTTGGCCGCGATGCAGGTCTGTCCCGTGTTCTGCATTCTGCCCGCCAGGGCGAGATCGGCGGCCTTTTCCACGTCTGCGTCGTCAAGGACGATGTAGGCGTCCGAGCCGCCAAGCTCGAGCACCACCTTTTTCAGGTGCTTGCCTGCCGTGGCCGCCACGCTGCGCCCGGCGGCCTCGCTGCCGGTAAGGGTGACGGCGGCGATGGCGGGATTGGCGATGAGCCCCGCGATGTCACCCGCGCTCATGTTGATGTTGCCGAACACGCCCGGGGGAAAGCCGACCCCGGCAAAGGCCTCCTCCAGCGCCCGGGCGCAGCCTTGCACGTTGGAAGCGTGCTTCAGCACGCCGGTGTTGCCGGCCATCAGTGCCGGTGCGGCAAAGCGGATCACCTGGTAGAACGGGAAGTTCCACGGCATGATGGCAAGCACCACCCCAATCGGCTGGAAGGCGACGTAGCTCTTCCAGGCTTCCGTTTCCACCGGCGTCTGGCTCAGGAACCCTTTTGCGTGTTCGGCGTAGTAACGGCAGACCCAGGCGCACTTTTCGATTTCCTTGCGGGCCTGCGCAATGGGCTTGCCCATTTCCAGGGTTGCCAGCCGGGCGTACCGGTCCTTGTCCCCGAGCAGTTTTTCCGCCAGGTTGCGGAACAGTTCCCCCCGGTGGGCAAAGGACGTTTCACGCCATGCGCCAAACGCCCGCCGTGCCTGCCGCGCCTTGCCGACGGCTTCGTCCAGCGTGACGCGCGCGAACTCCCCCGTCTTTTCACCCGTTGCGGGATTGATGCTGACCGTCTTGTCCATGTCGCTCTCCGCCGCACCGAAATACGGCCATATCTGCATGTTGTTCCGCAAGCATGTCCCGCTTGCGCAATGGGTAGATCATGCCCCGTCCGGTGCGGGTATGCATTCCGTACGGTCGCGTGCCACCAGGTGCATGTTGAGAAGCTCGTGGTTGAGGGAATAGTCCACCGGCAGATCGATCAGATGCACGCCCTTGCCCGCCAGCGCTCCGGAAAGGATATCACGGAACGAGGACGCGGAATCCGGACGGTAGCCCGGTATGCCGAAGCTTTCGGCGTAACGGACGAAATCCGGGTTGCCGTAGTCTAGCCCGTATTCCGCGAATCCAAGGCCCTGCTGCTTCCATTTGATCATGCCATAGGCGCCGTCGTTGAGAACGACCACCACCAGATCAAGCCCCAGCCGGACCGCCGTTTCCAACTCCTGCGAGTTCATCATGAAGCCGCCGTCGCCGCAGACGGCGAGCACCTTGCGGTCCGGATGGAGCATTTTGGCCACCATGGCCGACGGCAAGCCCGCGCCCATGGTGGCCAGCGCGTTGTCGAGCAGCAGGCGGTTGTGGCCGTACACGTGATAGTTGCGCGCGAACCATATCTTGTACATGCCGTTGTCCAGGGTGACGATGCCGTCATCGGGCATGACCTCGCGCGTGATATGCACCATCCGCTGGGGCAGTATGGGAAATCTGTCGTCCCGCGCGTACCCGGCGTTGTTCTGCCGGGCCTTGTCGCGGGCGCAGATGAACACGTCGTCATCCCATGCGGGCAGCGGCTCGCGCAGCAGCAGGTCGACAAGCCGGTCCACGGACGAGGCGATGTCGCCAATCACGTTGAGGTGCGGAAAGTAGACTTCGTCCACTTCCGCGGGAAAGAAGTTGATGTGGATCACCCTGCGGCTGTCGCCCGGGCGCATGAGGAAGGGCGGCTTTTCTATGGTGTCGTGGCCCACGTTGATGATGAGGTCGGACATGTCGATGGCGTCATGCAGGTAGTCGTTGTCCGACAGGGCCGCCGTGCCCAGGTAGAGGGGATGCCGCTCGTCGATGATGCCCTTGCCCATCTGGGTGTTGAAGAAGATCATGCGGGTCTGGTCCACCAATCGGGTCAGCGCGGCGCTGGCCCGCTTGCGGTTGGCCCCCGCGCCCACGAGCAGCAGCGGACGCCTGGCCTTGCGCAGCATGGTGGCCGCCTTTTCCAGCACCCGTTCCTCGGCCTGGGGAATGCGCTGGCCGACCACCTCGAACAGGGACGCGCCCTCCACGGGGGCGTCGGCGACGTCCTCGGGCAGTTCGATGTGCGCGGCGCCGGGGCGCTCCTCGGCCGCCTTGCGGAACGCCTCGCGAATGATGGAGGGTACATGCCCGGAATGGTTCACCTGTCGCGTGTACTTGGTGAGCGGGCGCATCATGTCCACCACGTCCACGATCTGGAACTTGCCCTGCTTGCTCTTGTTGACCGGCTTCTGCCCGGTGATCATGACCATGGGCATGGCGCCAAGCTGGGCATAGGCGGCCGGCGTCACCAGGTTCGTGGCGCCCGGGCCCAGGGTGGACATGCAAACGCCGGGCTTGCCCGTGAGACGCCCGTACGTCGCCGCCATGAAGCCCGCGCCCTGCTCGTGCCTGGTAAGGATCAGCCTGATCTTGCCGGAGGCGCGCAGCGATTCCACGAGCCCAAGATTCTCCTCGCCCGGAACACCGAAGATGTATTCCACACCTTCGTTTTCAAGGGCCTTCACAAAGAGGTCTGCTGCCTTCATAACACCGTTCCCTTGGTGCGCGTCCGCCTTCCGGAAAACGGGCGGGGCGGGCTGCAACAGCCGCTGCCCAGCTTTCCGAAGGGGGACGCACTCCGTCGATGAAAGTACTCAGCGCAGGAATTCCACAGTGGAAAACACCAGAGGACTTTCGCCGATGTTCAGCACATCGTGAACAAAGAAATTGTCCTTGTCGATCTGGTCGAAATACTTGGTGTCTCCCACCTCGTATTCCACCTCCCAGACAGATCCGTCGTCGTGGCGCGACCGGGCCCGGCCCGTCGAAAGGGCCGTCCAGTAGTAGGGCCGCTCATGCCTGTGAAAGTGCAGCCATTCGCCGGGGCCCAGGTGGATGGTCCATATCCTGAAATGGTCGTTCTCGTATGCCACGTGGCATCCCACGTTGGTATCATGCATTCCGTCACCGAGGGCGGCCTTCTGTTCGTTGCTCCAGAATTCCAGTCCCCCTGCGGGGACCACGCACTTCCTCTTCATGGGCTTGCCTCCTGTTGCCTGCCTGCGTGTTGCGCAACACCGCCCCCGCCCCAGTGCTCCATTTTCGCCGGCAGGCGTCGCGTTCGTTCAGATGCACACCCGGTCCAGGTAGTCCCTGGCTATCCGGTCAAGGGGCATGCCTTCCACGACATACTGGTAGTCCATGTCCGTCACGGCGGCATTGCCCAACCGGATGCCCTTCAGGAAGGTCACCGCGCGGGGTGTCAGCTTGGCGAGCGCATCCTTCCGGAGAATGATGCACGCCTGGTCCATGCCGCCAAGCAGCCCCCGTGGTTCCTGCAGCGCGCGTATCTTGTAAGAATGGAAAAGGTACTGGGGCTGCCACAAAGGCACCACTACCCATTCCCCCTTTTCGTGGGCGCGGATGAAGGCGTCCGTGCAATCGGCGATGGTTCCGCTGCGGAACGTGAAGCCCGCCTTGTCCAGGCCGTATTCCCTGATGACGTTTCTGGAAAAGCGCGATATCCCGGCGCCTTCGTTGATGCCCTGGATGACCTTGTTGCACTGCGCGCTCACTTCGGGCTTCAATATATCCGCCACCGAGGCGACCTGACCGGCCGGGACATATTCCGGCACACCCCACAGGCAGTACGGAGTGTACAGCACCGAGAAACGCACGGTCTGGTCGGTCATTCCGATCAAGTATTTGCCGTGCGAAGCGGGCAGCCAGGCGCCGACCACCATGTCTACCTTGCCGCGCGCGTACATGGTGAACATTTCCTCGTGCGGCGCCGTGTGCAGCTGACAGTGCACGCCAGCCCGTTCCAGACCGACAAGCACCACGGCCGCGGCCACGTGGTGAAACGACAAATCTATTCTGCCGACTTGCAACTCCATCGTGTCCACTCCGTTCCTGTGTTGGAGGTTGGAGAAAGGCACGTCGCGCCCCCCACCATCCCGCCGTCGGAGACGGGTAGCCACGAGTGCTCGTACCATGCGCCCCCCCAAAGCATCTATCATATATTATCGATATTATACCACCTCAAAAGCCTACCCCTTCAAGAACGTGTAATGGGCCAGCAAGGCTGCGACGGCCCCACCGACATCCCCCTCCCGCAAGCGGGCGACGATGGGAACATGCAGGGGAATCAGAGTGTCCATCGTCACCCCCAGTTCCCGAATCGTCATGACGACAAGGCGAGGAATCAGCAGGGAATCCCATATGGCCAGCATTTTCGCGTTGCCCGACGCCTCGACGAGGCAGCGGTGGAAACGGGTGTCGTGCAAGGCATACGCGGTGAAGCTCTGCGCTTCAACAGCCTCGATGATACCTTTCAGGTGCCCGTCGAGAACATCGGCCAACCGCCGACCGTCCTCCGGGGTGACGGATCCGAGGGAATCGGCCTCCAACAGCTTGCGCACATGGCAGATTTCCCGGATGTCCTGTTTCGTGAACGCCTTTACCTTGACCCCCACGTTGGGGTGCTGCTCCAGGTAGCCGCTGGTGACCAGGCACTGGATGGCCTCTCGCACCGGCGCCTGGCTTACCTGTAGCGACTCGGCTATGGGCACGATCTTCACGCGGTCGCCAGGGGCCAGTTCTCCGGAAATGATCCTGTCGAACAGGATGTCCCGCACCTGCTCCTTGAGCGATTTTCTGTTGAGTATCTGGCTGTTCATCTGAAAACTACTTCCGTGACTGGATGGTGTTTCACCATATCATGTGCATTATCGATAATCAAGGGAGGGGTGCCCTTCACCCCGTTGGCGCCCGGTCGCCCTGGATGCGCGGCACGCCCCCCCCACACACAGCGCCCCTCTTGGTGGACACTCCCCGTCCTCGTTGCAAGCCCCGCCGGGTCGGCCCGGCCGCTGGACGCCCGCGAAGGTGCGTCCGTTTTTTTCTGTTGACAATCGGGGCGAACTGTATAATTGGAACCTGCTTTCTGAAAGAACAAACGCGCTTCGCGCGCGACGGAGGATTTCGAGATGAGCGCAACGAGCAACGTCCTTGCTGGTGCCACCAAGACGGCTGACGGCGTGGTGATGAACGGCATCGCCATCAAGCCCATCGTCGAACAGTGCGAAGGCTGTGAGCGCATTCGCCTTTTCGAAGACGAAAAGTTCTGCGGCAGCTACCCCATGCCTGAGCGCAAGTGGGCGGGCGGCAAGTGCAACTTCGCCACGCACATCAAGACGCAGGCCGCTGCCGCTGCCAAGGTCAACCCCCTCAAGGCGTCCAAGCGCGCTGCCAAGGGCCGTTAGCCTCTACTCCGACAGCACGGGAAAGGGCGCGGGCAACCTCGCCCTTTCTTTTTTTCACCGCCGCACAGCCGGTTTCGGCCATGCTTGGCGGGGCATTCTGACTCGGCGGCCGGGCCGCTTCGTGCGGTTGCGGGCGCCACGCGCCACGCGCACGGGGTTTGCCGCATGCCGCACCGCATCATTTCCGCCCTTGACGCCCGCTGCGACGCCGTCATCGAACTGCAACGCGAACTGACCAGCCGCCCTGCCCTTGGCCCGGAAAGCGGCGGCGAAGGTGAACGCGCCAAGGCGGACTGGCTGCTTGCCCACCTGCGCGCCATCGGCGTGACCGACATCGAGCATATCAACGCCCCCGACCCCCGCGTACCCTGCGGACACCGCCCCAACATCATCGCCCGCGTGCCCGGCACCTCGCCCCGCACAGTCTGGGTGCTGGCCCACATGGACGTGGTGCCCCCCGGCGACTCCGCCCTGTGGGACGGCGACCCGTGGACCCTGCGCGTGGACGGCGACGTGCTGTACGGTCGCGGCGTGGAGGACAACCAGCAGGCCATCGTCTCCGGGCTGCTGGTGGCGCGCGAACTGCTGGAACAGGGCGTCACCCCGACCCTTTCGCTGGGCCTGGCCTTCGTGGCCGACGAGGAAACCGGCAACGCGCACGGCATGGCCCACGTGGCCGCCGTGCGGCCCGACCTGTTCCGGCCCGACGACCTCATCGTGGTGCCCGACTTCGGCGACAGCGACGGCACCATGATCGAGGTGGCGGAAAAGAGCATGCTCTGGCTGCGTGTTGCCGTCACCGGCAAGCAGTGCCATGCCTCCACCCCCGACGAAGGGGTGAACTCCCTTGCGGGTGCCGCCGCGCTCATCCTGCGCATCCGCCACCTGAGCCAGCGCTTCCCCGACGCGGACCCGCTGTTCAATCCGGCCACCTCCACCTTCGTGCCCACCAAGAAAGAGGCCAACGTGCCCAACGTGAACACCGTGCCCGGATCGGACGTGTTCTACGTGGACTGCCGCGTGCTGCCCCGCTACGATCTGGACGAGGTGGTGACCGCGCTGCGCGGGTTGGCCGACGAGGTGGAACGGGAACACGGCGTGACCATCGCCATCTCGCAGGTACTGCGCGAACAGGCCGCACCGCCCACCAGCCCGGATGCCGAAGTGGTCACCCGGCTGCGTGCGGCCATCAGGGATGTGTACGGCGTCACCGCGCGCCCGGCGGGCATCGGCGGGGGCACCGTGGCCGCCATAGTGCGGCGCATGGGGCTTTCCGCAGCCGTGTGGTCCAAGCTGGTGCCCAACGCCCACGTACCCAACGAGGCCACGCGCGTGTCGTGCAACATCGGCGACGCCAAGGTCATCGCCACCATGCTGTTCGAGGGCGGCAAGTAGCCGGATGCCCGGCACCGCCCAACCTTTCGCACCCCACACCACGGTACCGCACATGTCCGCACCCCTCATGCCGCGCAAGGCCCCGTTTCCCGTCCTTTTCGACTGCATCGTGGTCGGCGCCGGGCATGCCGGATGCGAGGCGGCCATGGCCAGCGCGCGCCTGGGCCATCCCACCCTGCTGCTGACCAGCAACGCCGACCGCATCGGCCACCTGTCGTGCAACCCGGCCATCGGCGGGCTTGCCAAGGGGCACATGGTCAAGGAAATCGATGCGCTGGGCGGCATGATGGGCCTGTGGGCAGACGAGGCGGGCATCCAGTTCCGCACCCTGAACGTCAGCAAGGGCCCCGCCGTGCGGGCCACCCGCGCCCAGATCGACCGCGACGCCTACCTGCACGCGGTGCGGCGCGACGTTTTCGCGCAGGACAACTTGTGGGTCTGGCAGGACACGGCGGAAGCCATCCTGGCAGAACAGGGCCGCGCCGCCGGGGTGCGCACCGGCCTTGGGCAGGAATTCCGCGCCCGCACGGTGCTGCTGACCACCGGCACCTTCCTGTGCGGGCTGATCCACGTGGGGCTCACCAACTTTCCCGGCGGTCGCCTTGGCGATGCCCCGGCGGTGGGGCTTTCCGCCTCGCTACGCGCTCATGGACTTGAGCTGGGCCGCCTGAAAACCGGCACCACCCCACGCCTGCTGCGGGCCAGCATCGACTTTTCGGTCATGGAAGAGCAGCCCGGCGACGAACCGCCGCGCCCGTTCAGCTTTCGCGGCCCCGGCGTGCGCCTGCCGCAGGTGCCCTGTCACATGACCTGGACCAACGAACGCACCCACGCAGCCATTCGCGCGGGCTTCGACCGTTCGCCCATGTTCACCGGCGTCATCACCGGCACCGGGGCGCGCTACTGCCCGTCCATAGAGGACAAGGTGGCCCGCTTCCCCGACCGGGAGCGGCACCAGATTTTCGTGGAGCCGGAAGGGCTGTCCAGCCCGGAATGCTACCCCAACGGCATTCCCACCAGCCTGCCGCTGGACGTGCAGAAGGCCATGATCGCCACCATCCCGGGGCTGGAAAACGCCCAGATCGTGCGCCCCGGCTACGCCATAGAGTACGACTACGCCGACCCCATCCAACTGCACCCCACGCTGGAAACCAAGACGCTGCCGGGCCTGTATCTGGCCGGGCAGATCAACGGGACGTCCGGCTACGAAGAAGCGGCGGCGCAGGGGCTGTGGGCCGCGCTGAACGCCTCGTGCGCGCTGCGCGGGCTGCCGCCGTTCCTGCCGGGGCGCGATGCGGCCTACATGGCCGTGCTGGTGGACGACCTTGTCACCAAGGGCACGCGCGAGCCGTACCGCATGTTCACCTCCCGCGCGGAGCACCGCCTGCTGCTGCGCGAGAACAACGCCGACGCCCGGCTGACCCCCCTGGGCCGCGACCTGGGCCTTGTGGACGACGGCCACTGGGCCGTGTTCCGCGCCCGCCACGACGCCCTTGCCGACCTGATGACTGCGCTGGAGCAGCGCCGGGTGACGCCCGACGCCGCCACCCGAGCCGTCTTCGCCGATCTTGGCGAGGCCGTGCCCACCCGCGCGGTGTCTCTGGCCGAACTGCTGCGCCGCCCCACCATGTCGCTGGAGCGGCTGCGCGCCTTCTGGCCGGAAGCCACGGACCACGCGCCGGAAGTGCGTGAAGAGGCGGAAACCATCATCCGCTACTCCGGGTATCTGGCCCGGCAGGAAGAACTGGTGGAGCGGGCCGCCCGGCAGGAATCGCAGCCCCTGCCCGAAGGCCTGGACTACACGGCGGTAGCCGGGCTTACCCGCGAAATCGTGGAAAAGCTGACCCGCGTGCAGCCGCGCACCATGGGGCAGGCCGCGCGCATTTCCGGGGTAACCCCGGCGGCGCTGACCTGCATCGAAATTCATCTGCGCAAGCTCGAGCGCAACCAGGCCACTCCGGCGGGGTAGGCGGTTCGGCCGGGTAAACGATCCGGCCGGGTAAACGATCCGGCCGGGTAAACGATCCGGCCGGGTAAACGATCCGACCGGATAAAACGGTTCCCCCCGTTACGCCAATCCAGCCCGATCCGCCCGATCCGCCCGATCCGCCCGATCCGGCGGTTCTTCCGGTTCAGCCGATTACGCCTGCCCGGCCCGTCACGGGGCATCCCTCTCCCCCCCGGCTACCTCCATGCTCTAACGCCCAACCTGTTGCGGCAGGCGCCATTTGCGGCTACCGTCAGAATGGCGTTCGTCCGGCTTCGCACCCAGCTTGCCGCGCGCCCTTCGGCGTACCTCAACAGTCCGGGGCACCATCATGAGCAGCGCCGCTCCGTTCCCGTGGGACCTCTGCCTCTCCGGCCTCGCCTACCTCGTCCGGCCCGGCGCGGACAACCTTTTCCTTTCTCTTCCACCGCCCGGAGCTGCCAGCTTTCTGGCCGAAATATCCCGCCATTTCGGCGACTACCAGGCCGATTTCACGCTGGTGCGCGAATTCGTGCTCATCGTGGCCGCAGTGGCCGCCCTGCTGGCCGCCCTGCTGCTGGTGGGCGGGCTGCGCCAGCGCCGCGAACGCTACACCCCCGAAGGCTGGGTCAACGATCCGCACGTGATCCGCGAACTGCTCGACGCCGCCATCCTGCAACGGGGCCGCTTCGAAATGCAGTTCCACGGCCCGGCGGGGCGCCGCTCCACCTACTGCACCGCCGTGGCCGTCACCTGTTCCACCCTGACTCTGGAATGCTCGCTGCTGCGCACCGTGCCGGAATCGTGGAAGGGCCGCGAGGTGGACTGCTACTTCCGCACCCAGCAAAAGCGCACGCAGGTGTATTACCAGTTCGCCTCCGTGATCACCGGCGCGCACCACGCGCCCTCCGCCGACCGCAACGCCCCGCGCGGTCCGCACTTCACCACCGACGCGGTATGGCTGGTGGACCTGGCCCTGCCCCAAAAGCTGGAACGGCGGCAGAAGCGCGCCTTCCTGCGTCTGGACGTGCCACGCCATCTGGTGCTGGGGCTGGCCGCATGGTCCCTGGGGTCGGAAACCCCTGCCCCGGCCGACGGGCGCCGCCTGGGCACGCCGCTGCTGGCCTTGCCCGACGCCACCAGCCTGAACAGCTTTACCGCGCACGGCACGCCGTGCCCTGTCGATGCGCCCCCCGTGCAGGATGCCGCCCCCGCCCCTCCCGTCTTTCCCGTCGCCGATGCCGGAGACAACGACACGCAGTCCGCCGCGTCGTGCTCCGAACCGGCCCACCATGACGACATGACAGCGTCGCTCTTTCCGGACATCAGCCGCGCCCTGCCCGTGGCCCTGCTGAACCTTTCCGGCGGCGGGCTGCGCCTGCTGGTGCCGCGCGCCACGGCCCGCTCCGCCACGGCGAGGGGCATGAACATGGACATCGGCGGCCGCCTGACCGCCCTGCTGGAACTGTACGACCCCCAGCACGATCGCAGCCTGGGCTTCTGGCTGCAATGCCGCATCCAGAACCGCTTCGTGGCCTTCGAAACGCGCGACGTGGAACTGGGCCTGCAGGTGCTTGCCTGGGGCCAGGCCCGCGACAACGCCCCCCACATGGCCGACTGGAAACCCCTGTCCGACGAGGGCGAGGTGGAACCGCTGGGCAATTGGGTTATCCGCCGCCACCTTGAGCTTTACAGGGAAAGCGGGAGCGATGTAGTGTGAGCGCGAACCGCAACCGCCCGTACCCGCTGGCAACCCCGGCCTGACGCGCATACGCCCCGCCCGGCCCGTTCCCCGACCTGCGAGGACCAGGCCGCAGCGGGCAGTGCAGGTCCGCACCCGTTCGAACTGGAACGAGCAGGCCCCGCGATGCACGGTCATGCAGGCCTGGGCCAGCCCGGCGTACCCGCGTGCGACGGCACCCCCGCCAGCCGCCGGTGGCGAATGCCGCCCCGCCCCACGGCGACGTCACCATAACACAGGAGCCCCCCTTGGACGGAGAATCGGGCAGTCCCATCTGGTCGCGCATCACGCGGCTGTTCCAGAACCGCACCGGCGACTCGGTGGAACAAGCCATCATCGAAGCCCGCGAAGACGGCGAACTGGACGCCGACGAAGGCTCGATGCTGCTGAACATCCTGAGCCTTGACGACACGCAGGTTCAGGACATCATGACCCCCCGCACGGACATCGACTGCGTGGAGGTGGACAACTCCCTCGGAGAGGTCATCGAGCGCATCGTCGCTTCCGGTCATTCCCGCATCCCCATCTACCGCGACAACCGCGACAACATCGTGGGCGTGGTCTATGCCAAGGATCTGCTGCGCTGCTTCGTCGATCCCACCGGGTGCGCAACCCCGGTGGCCGAACTGATGCGCGAGCCGTACTTCGTGCCGGAAACCAAGAACGTCTACGAGCTGCTCCAGGAATTTCGCGGTCGCAAGAACCACATGGCCATCGTGCTCGACGAGTACGGCGGCACCTCTGGCCTCGTGACCATCGAGGACGTGCTGGAGCTCATCGTGGGCGACATCGAGGACGAGCACGACGCCCCGCGCGACGAGGACATCGTGGTCCTGGACGGCGAAAACTACCAGCTTTCCGGACGCGCCCTGCTGGAAGACCTGGAAGAACTGGGCATCAGCCTGGATTCTGACGAGGTGGACACCATCGGCGGCTATCTCAGCATGCTGGCGGGCCATGTGCCGCAGGCGGGCGAGACGTTCGACCTGGCCGGGCGCCGCTTCGTGGTTGCCGAGGCCGACGCCAAGCAGATCCGCACCGTGCGCGTGGGGCCGCTGGACGCAGCCTGACGCGGGCAAGGGAAACGCGCACGGCACTCCTCCCCAATGCGAGCAGACGGCTTTTCCCGACGCCTTTCGCCACAGTCGCGCATGCCGCACTGTCGGCATGGGGGCTGTGTGGCCTGACGCCCGCAGGCAGCCGTGTGGTTGTTCTACGCCCTGCCGCTGCGGGTGCGGGCCGCCCCGTGCGCGATTGTCTGCAACGCATCCGTAACCGCGCCGTACTTGACTTTTCCCCCACCGGGGGTTTCACCTCCTCGCATGCGCAACACACTCTGCATCCTTCTCGGCGCCGCCGGGCTGTGGCTCGGCTTCCCCAATCCGCTGGCCCAACTGCCGCTGCTCGCCCTTGCCTACCCCCTCGCCCTCCTGCTGCTGGGCCTTGGCGCATCGGGCCGCTGGCCCGCCTTTCGCCTGGGCTGGCTTACCGGCATCGTCGGAGCTTCGGCCTGCCTGTACTGGCTGGCCCTGCCCGTGCACGAATACGGCCAGTTGCCATGGGTGCTGGCCGTACCCTGCGCCGTGGCCATCGGCGCCTATGTGGGGCTGTACGGCGGGCTTTTCTGCCTGTTGGTGTACCTGACGCGTGACCGGCTGGGGGCGTTCCGGCGCGGGTTGTTTCTGGGCTGCGCCTGGCTGCTGCTGGAGGTGCTGCGCGGCGTGTTCCTGACCGGTTTTCCCTGGCTTGCCCTGTCAGCCGCCTTTGCCCCGTGGCCGGTGGCCATCCAGGGGGCTGCGCTGGTGGGCGCCTATGGCCTGTCCGGCCTGCTGGTAGCCGTGGTGTGCTGGACCATGGGGGCCATCGCCCCGGAATGCGGCCCCCGCTGCCCCGGCGTGCGGCGGTCCGTTTCGCCGTCATCCCTGGCCCAGACCCTGGCCTGCGCACTGGGTGCCTCTCTGGTTGCCTTCGGCCTGGTGGGGCATGGCGCCTACATCCTGTCGCGCGGCCTGCCCAAGGATGGGGAATCGTTCCGGGTGGCGCTGGTGCAGGGCAACATCGACCAGGACCAGAAGTGGGAAACCGCCTTCCAGCGTTCCACGGTGGACCGCTACCTTGCCCTGAGCAAGGACGCCGTCACCGCCGGGCACCCGGACCTGATCGTGTGGCCGGAAACGGCCATGCCCTTCTACTTTCAGGAGCACAAGGAATTCGGCCCGGCCATCCGCGCCTTTGCCGCCACCAGCCGCACCCCGGTGTTGGTGGGCACGCCGGGCTACGTCAACGCGCCGGTAAAAAGGGGCTTTCTGCTGTACAACAGGGCCATGCTGGTGGACGAAAACGGCGGCGACGCCGGACACTACGACAAGGAGCACCTTGTCCCCTTCGGCGAATACGCCCCCCCCGGCCTGGACATGCCCTTTCTGGAAACCCTGATGCAGGGCGTGGGCGATTTCACACCCGGCACCGCCGTGGCCCCGCTGCGCCTTGGCAACCTTGCGCTGGGCATACTCATTTGCTATGAAACTATTTTCCCGGAACTGGCCCAACAGCGCGTGGCCGACGGCGCCAGCGTTCTGGTGAACATCAGCAACGACGCGTGGTTCGGCACCACATCGGCCCCGGAACAGCACCTGCAACTTTCGGTGCTGCGGGCCGTGGAACAGGGCCGCTACGTGCTGCGGGGCACCAACACCGGCATTTCCGCCATCATCGACCCGCACGGGCGCATCGCCGAACGCGGCGACCTGTTCCGGGCAGAGGTGATCGGCGGCATGGCCACGGCCCGGACGGAAACCACCGTGTTCCACCGGGTGCAGCATCTGGTGTGGCCTGTGGCTCTTGGGCTGGCCGTCCTTGCGTTGCTGTGGCCTGTTCGCCGCCGTCCCTAGGGGCTCTTTCCAAATTGTCCTTTCGCCCGTTGGCTGACCGCCCCGAAGAGCGCGCAACGTGCCCGTTGAGCGAGCTTGCGAGATTTACGGGCATCGAGCACAGAGCGGTCAAACGTCACCTCCCATAGCGCTGCTGTCCTTATCCGTAAGATTCGCGCTACGCGCTCACCTAACGGCTAAGGCTCGGTCAAATGCGATAAGAGCATGCTCCCTCATGGCAGGCTTGTTTTCCTTGCCAACGAACGAAAAGCCTACTCCGGAAACAGCCCCTAGAGTCTTCCCCACGCACAACCCCGTAAACAAACATACAATCCACATGCTTCAGCTTGCCGAATTGCGCGCGCGCAGCGCCGCCCTCATCGACCAGTACGCCTCCCTCTGGGGGCGTCTTTGACCTTGCGGGCAACCGCAACCGCCTCGACGAAATCGAGCGCCAGCTTTCCAGCCCTGACGCCTGGAACAACCCCGAAAAGCTCACCCCGGTCCTGCAGGAAAAAAGCCAGCTCGAAGGCGAGATAACGCGCCTCGAGCGGCTGGAAACCTGCCGCCGCGACGTTACCGAATGGCTGACCCTGGCCGAGGAAGAAGAGGCGGCGGGCGAACCGGGGCAAGAGGCCCTGGAATCGCTGGCCGAACAGGTGACCGCGCTGGAAACCCTGCTGCAGGAGACGGAGATGAACATGCTCCTCTCCGGCAAGGAAGACCGCATGCCCGCCATCGTGGAAATCCACCCCGGCGCGGGCGGCACAGAGGCCCAGGACTGGGCCGAGATGCTGGTGCGCATGTATCTGCGCTGGGCCGACACCCACGACATGAAAGCGGAATACCTGGACTACCTGGCGGGTGACGAGGCGGGCGTGAAAAGCGTCACCCTGCGCATGGCCGGGCCCAACGCCTACGGCCTGCTGAAGGGCGAAAAGGGCATCCACCGGCTCATCCGCATTTCGCCGTTCGACTCGTCCGGCAGGCGGCACACCTCGTTCGCCTCGGTGGACGTGATCCCCGACGTGGGTCAGGAAATCACCGTGGACATCAAGGAAACGGACCTGCGCATCGACATCTTCCGCTCCAGCGGCCCCGGCGGCCAGAGCGTGAACACCACCAGCTCCGCCGTGCGCATCACGCACCTGCCCACGGGCATTTCTGCCCAGTGCCAGAACGAAAAGTCGCAGCACAGCAACCGCGACACGGCCATGCAGATCCTGCGGGCCCGCCTGTACGAACTGGAGCTGCGCAAGCTGGAAGAAGAGAAAAAGGCCCAGTACGCGGGCAAGGACGCCATCGGCTTCGGCAGCCAGATCCGCACCTACACGCTGCAACCGTACCGCCTTGTGAAGGACCACCGCACCAATACGGAAATTGGCGACGTCGAGGCCGTGCTGGACGGCCGCATCGATCAGCTCCTGCGGGACTATCTGCTGTACCTCCATGGCCAGAAAACCAACTGACGCCGACCTTTCCGCCAGCCCAGCCGGGCCAGCGGGTTCCACCGGTTTCGCCAATGCGGAAGCACCCGGCGGTTCCGCCCAGTTGCTGGACGAGCTGGACGCCTTGCGCCGCGCGCTGGCCGAAGAAGCCGCGCGCAACGCGTCACACGCCCCGGACATGCCTGACGACAAGCCCGCCGACGGCCCCCTGCTGGCCGTGGCCCGACTGTTTCCGGGCATGACCCGGCAGCGCTGGCTGGCCCTGGCCGAAGAACACGGGCTGCGCCAGTGGTTCGCCATCGACTTGGACAAGAGCACCAACTTCAACCTGCGCGAACTGCAAAAGGCCGTGGAAGATCTGGCGCACCAGCGCGACCACGACCCCCTCACCGGCCTGATGAACCGCCGGGCCTTCCTGCGTCAGGTGGAACTGGAACTGCAACGGGTGCACCGGGGCGGGGCGGAACTGTGCCTGGCCATGCTGGACCTGGACGACTTCAAGCGAGTCAACGACACGTGGGGCCACGCCTGCGGCGACGTGGTGCTGCGGCGCATGGCCGATCTGCTGCGCGACGCCACCCGCGCCTACGACGTGGCGGCCCGCATCGGCGGCGAGGAATTCGTTCTGCTGCTGCCTGGTGCCTCGCCCATGCGCGCCCAGGCCCTGCTGGAGCGGCTGTTGCAAGACCTGCGCGACGAAGCCTTCGAGTGCCGGGACGAAACCTTTCGGGTCAGCTTTTCGGCGGGCATCGCCGGGTGCAAGGGCGCCACGGTGTGCCGGGCGGAAGAGTTGCTGGACCGGGCGGACAAGGCCCTGTACGAGGCCAAGGCTTCGGGCAAGGCCCGCGTGCGGGTGCACCGGCTGCCGGGCGTGCCCGACTACGACCGCTCGACCATGGTGCAGTCGGACGAGAAGCAGTTTCTTTTTTCGGGCAACGACGACTAGGGGCTGCCTCCAAATTGTCCTTTTGCCCGTTGGCTGCGTCAAACTTCGCCTGCCATGGCTCTGCTGTCCTTATCCGTAAAGTTCGCTACGCTCACTTAACGGCTAAGGCTCGGTCGAATACAATAAGAGTATACTCCCTCATGGCAGGCTCATTTTCCTTGCCAACGAACAAAAATCCTAATTGGGAAACAGCCCCCAGGGCAATTTGACTCCCCACGGGCCGCATCAACGGACGAAACATGACGCAGAACACCACACTCAGCGTTTCCATACTCAGCGGCAAGGGGGGCGTGGGCAAGACCAACATCGCCCTCAACCTCGGCTATTGCCTGTACCGCGGCGGGCACCCCCTGCTGCTCATGGACTGCGACCTCGGGCTGGCCAACCTGGACGTGCTGCTGGGCATTGCCCCGGACAGGAACCTGCAGGATCTTCTGGACAGCGACGCCGCCCCCCGCGACATCGCCGTGCCCATCGAACAGGGCGGCTTCGACTTCCTGCCCGCCGCATCGGGCGTGCCCGAACTGGTGGAGATGGACGGCGACATGCGCGCCCTGCTGGTGCGCAAGCTGGAGCCGTTGTTCTCCAACTACGACTTCCTGTTCCTGGACCTTGGCGCGGGCATCAACCCAACGGTGCTGGCCTTCGCCGCCATGACCCAGTTGCGCATCGTCATCGTGACGCCGGAACCCACCTCGCTCACCGACAGTTATGCGCTGATGAAGGTACTTTCCACCCAGCACGGGGTGCGTGACTTCTTCGTCATCGTCAACCAGGCGGAATCGCGCAAGGAAGAAACCCAGACCTTCGAGCGGCTGGCCGCCGCCTGCCGCAAGTTCCTGGACATCGAACCGCAATTCCTTGGCGGCGTGCGCCTGGACAAGGCCCTGCCCGACGCGGTGCGCAAGCAGAAGCCGTTGATGCGCGTTGCCCCGCAATCGCCTGCGGCACAAGACCTTTTTTCCATCGCGGTCAAGCTGCAACGCATGCGTGCCGCCCTGCTGCCCGAACTGGCAGACAGGCACCCGTTGCGCGCACTTTCGGATGAGGCGTATTAACCCCTTGAAACCTTGACCATCTTCGGCCATAGTGCGTCCATGGTCTTTGGAATTGCCACGGAACCCCACCCTACCCCCCGTGGAAGGGCCGTCCTGGCAAGGCTTCAGCGCATCCGGCGGCAGGCACCACGCCACGCATCGCACGCTACAGGCTACGTCATCCGGGGCGAAACGAACCGCCCCCATCGCACCGCCGCACCACGGAGGATTCCATGAACAAGAGCGAACTCATCAAGACGCTGTCCGAAGAGACGAACATCCCCATCGAGGAAGCCGCCATGGTCGTGAACACCTTCGTGGACAACATGAAGGAAGCGCTGGCCGATGGCGACCGCGTTGAAATCCGCGGTTTCGGCAGCTTCAAGGTCAAGGACTACGGCGGCTATTCCGGTCGCAACCCCAAGACCGGCGACATGGTCGTCGTCCAGCCCAAACGTCTGCCCTTCTTCCGCGCCGGGAAGGAACTGAAAGAATTCCTCAACGATTAGGCGATGTCCTCGCAGTCATCGCCTGACGGCACGGCGGCACGGGCTCTCCGTGCCGCCGCCCCGACGCTTCGCCCGCATCCGACACCCCTTTCCCGTTTCACCCAGCCGCGCCCGCACGGGACCGCGGCGTGGGTGTGCTGTTGTCTGCTCAGCATTGCGCTGTGCGCACTGCTGGCCGCGTGCGCCCCTTTGTGTCAGACCGGGCAACCCGGCGCTGCCGGGCCGTCTGGCATTGTTGCTGGCACGGCCATGGCCCCCGCACAGGATACCCCGGACGCGACAGACAGACACGCAGACGGACAAACCGGCGGCCCCGCGCCGGCACCGCCCGCCATGGCGCGCGACGGCCTGCCCACTGGGCTTCCCTTTGCCTCCGCCGGTGAGCCGCGC
>NZ_VSMK01000207.1 GCF_011682075.1 Nitratidesulfovibrio liaohensis | reverse complement strand
GGGCTGGCGCATCCGGCTGCTGGATGCCGCCGTGGTGTCCGGTGCCACGGTGACCCTGGGCGAGATCGCGGAGCCGGTGGGCCCCATTTCCCCGCAGGCCTGGCGCGAACTGGCCGCCACCCCCCTGTGGCCGTCCCCCACCGAGCCGGGCCGCCCCATGAGCGTCAACCGCCCGCGCCTGCAACAGGCCCTGCGCGAGGCCCTGCGCGACACCGAATCCCTGTGTCTGTACCCCGGCACGCTGGTGCTCCAGCGCGGCGGAGCGGTGCTGCGCGAAGGCGACCTGCGCGCCCTGGCCGTCAGAGCTCTGACACCCGCGCTGTCCGCCATGCCCGGTGAAGCATCCATGCAGGATTATCGCCTGCCACCCTACGTCTTTCTGGCCCATCCGCAGCAGCAGGTGGTGGTGGAGAACACCCTGGCCGCCCCCGGCCGCAACACCCTGCGTTTTGCCGTGCGCGAGGTGGACGGCAGCATCGTGCGCAAGTTCACCGGTTCCGCCTTTGTGGACGTGTGGGCCGACGTGCCCTGCGCCGCCCAGCCCGTGAACAAGGACGACGTGCTGACCCCCGACAAGATCACCAGCGTGCGCAAGAATCTGGCCTACCTGCGCGAACCCGCCTGGGACGGCCTGGGCGGCCCGTGGCGCCTGACCCGCCCCGTGGGCGCCGACCAGGTGATCTACCAGAGCGACCTTTCCGGCGTGCCCACCGTGCGGCGCGGCAGCGTGGTGACCGTGTTGTACGAATCCGGTTCCGTGCGCCTGCAGGTACAGGGCGAGGCCATGGCCGACGGCGGCCCTGGCGAGACCATTCCCGTGCGCAACATGCAAAGCAAGCGGCAGATCTATGCCGCGGTTAAGGATGGGGGGACGGTGGTGGCCCGGTAAGGGGCCTCCCGGCAGAAGTTCGCCTTATCCGTAATTTCAAGGAGAACCGTCATGAAACGCAGACTGCTCGCCGCCGGGTGCGCCATGCTGCTGCTTTCCGGGTGCAATGCCGCCCGCCAGCAGCCTTCGCCGGTGCCGCCGGTCACGCAGCCGCAGGCCTATACCGAACCCGAGGACGCCGCCGCCAACCCCGGATCGCTGTACAGCGAATCGGACTCGGAGTTCCTGTTCTCCGACAACCGCGCCCGCCGGGTGGGCGACATCGTGCTGGTCAAGGTGGTGGAAACCGACAAGGCCAAGAACAAGGCCGACACCACCGCCGACAAGACCTCCACCAACGAACTGGGTGTCAGCGCCTTCTTCGGGCAGTCCAGCGCGTCCATCAACCCCATGAATCCCACGGGTCCGTTCAGCGGCTTGGTAGGCACGAATCCCATCCTGGGCACCAGCTCCACCTCCAAGCATTCCGCCACCGGCGAAACCAAGCGTGAAAGCACCGTCACCACCACCATCGCCGCCCGCGTGCTGCGCGTGCTGCCCGGCGGCCTGATGGAAGTGGAAGGCGCCCGCGAAACCCGCGTCAACGACGAGACGCAGTACATCGTGGTCAGCGGTCTGGTGCGCGCCCGCGACGTGGCCTCGGACAACTCCGTGACCTCGTCGCAGATGGCCAACGCCCGCATCGAGTACTACGGAAAGGGCACCCTGGCGGACAAGCAGAAGCCGGGGTGGTTCACCCGCCTGATGGACAACGTCTGGCCTTTCTAGTGCGAACGCGGCGATTCCGCCCGCATGCATCGTCAAACATCGCCGCCGCCGGGGTCGAGTACCAAAGAGTACACTCCCCCGGCGGCGGCTCCGTTTTCCTTGCCTGCGAACGGACTTGCCGCGTTCGCGCTACGCGACGCGTGTGAGGACTGAAGACGCACACTCCCTCGTCGTCGGCCCCGTTTTCCTTGCCTGCGGGCCAGCCGGGCGCATTTCCCGTGTGTTGCCAGGCACGGCGATTCCGCCCGCATGCATCGTCAAACATCGCCGCCGCCGGGGTCGAGTACCAAAGAGTACACTCCCCCGGCGGCGGCTCCGTTTTCCTCGCCTGCGAACGGACTTGCCGCGTTCGCGCTACGCGCTGTGCATGAGGAGAGAAGGACCCCCCCGGCCACGTCGGCGGCCCCACTTTCCTTGCTTGCGGGCGGAATCGCCGCCTTCGCACTGGCACGGTGTTGGCAATAGCCATGGGCAGCGCCGAAATACCGTCGGATACCCGTCGGTGCCGCGCCCTGCGGAATGCCTATTTCTTGACCGTCAGCAATCCGCGCGCCCCATCCCTTCTCGCCCGTCCGGCGTACATTCGGGGGGCGCCGCGTAACGGGCTGCCCCGCGCAGCCGGATTTTCGGAGAAACGCCATGTCGCCCAGCCTTCGTTCCCTTACCGCCCGCCTTCTCGTCGTCCCGCTGCTTGCGGCCCTGTGGCTGCTGGCCCTGCCGGGCGGCGCCGGGGCCGTGCGCATCAAGGACATCGCCAGCTTCGGCGGTGTGCGCGACAACCAGCTCGTGGGCTACGGCCTGGTGGTGGGCCTGGGCGGCACGGGCGACAAGAAGGACTCCACCTTCACCATGAGTTCCATGGTCAACATGCTGGAACGCATGGGTGTGGCCGTGGACCAGACCAAGATGAAGCCCAAGAACGTGGCCGCCGTCATGGTCACCACCCGCATGCCCATTTCCGCCAAACCCGGCACCCGCCTGGATGTCACCGTGTCGTCCATGGGCGACGCCACCAGCCTTCAGGGCGGGGTGCTGCTGCTCACGCCGCTGAAGGGCGTGGACGGCAAGGTGTACAGCCTGGCGCAGGGCCCGCTGGCCCTGGGCGGCTTTTCCGTGGAAGGGCAGGCCGCCCGCGCCCAGAAGAACGTGACCACCGTAGGCACCATCCCCGGCGGGGCCATCGTGGAGCGGGGCATTCCCTTCCAGTTCAACAGCCAGGATACGCTGACCCTGCACATGTCCAGCGCCGACTTTTCCACCACCATGCAGGTGGTGGAGCGGCTGAACCGGGTCATGGGCGGCAGCTACGCCAAGGCCCAGGACGCTACCACCGTGGCCCTGGACGTGCCGCCCGCCTACCGGGGCAACCTGGTGCCGCTGATGGCCTCCATCGAAAACATCGAAGTGACCCCCGATGGCCCGGCCAAGGTGGTGGTGGACGAAAAGACCGGCACCGTGGTGCTGGGGCGCGACGTGCGCATCTCTCGCGTGGCCGTGGCCCACGGCAGTCTGCAGGTCACCGTGCAGGAAGGCATGGACGTTTCGCAGCCCGGCCCGTTCAGCCAGGGGCAGACGGTGGCCACGCCGCGCACCGACATCAACGTACGTGAGGAAAATCGCCGCCTGATGCTCATGGAAGGGGCCACCTTGCAGGAACTGGTGGATGGCCTGAACGCCATCGGCGCCACCCCGCGCGACCTGGTTTCGATTCTTCGGGCCATGAAGACGGCGGGGGCGTTGCATGCCGACCTCGAAGTCATCTAGCTGCGGCACAAGGGCCTTTTTGCCTCTGCCGTCGTCAGAACGCTTTTTTGTTCCGGTCGGGTACCACAAAAGTACGCTCCCTCCACAAAAAGAGCGTTCTTCCTCGGCAGAGACAAAAAATCCTCTTGTGCCGGAGTCTCGCGTAGCCAATCGGATTGCCCGGTTGCAGAGGCACGAGGTTCCAGTTCAGCCGGAAGGACAGCAACCATGACTGCTCCCGTCGATCCCAAACTCGCCACCGCCGCCTCGGCCCAGCACGAGCTTACCCAGCGCAAGCTCGAGATGGATGCCCTGCGCAAGCGCCTGCGCACCGATCCGTCCAAGGAACAGAAGCTGCGCGAAGCGTGCGAAGGGTTCGAATCCATCTTCGTGCAGAAGATGTGGGAGCAGATGCGCGCCACCCTGCCCAAGGAAGGCTACCTGCACAGCAAGGAAGAAGAATTCTGGCAGTCCATGTTCGATCAGGAGCTTGCCAAAAAGATGACCTCCGCCGGGGGCATCGGGTTGGCCGACATGATCTATGAACAGCTTTCCACCAAGCTTACCGACGCCAGCCGCACCACGGCGCCCAGTTCGGTGCGCGAACCGGTGCCGGTGAAGCCGGTGTCGCTGGTGCCGCGCATGATCACGACCGCGTCCGAGGGCGCGAGCGGGGCCAACGGGATCAACGGGGTCGGCGGGAAGACCGGTGTCACTTCGTCCATATACGAGCCCGCCAGTCCGGAAGCCCCCGTGGCGAGTGACGCCCAGGCTCCAGGCGCGGTCGGGACGGACGCGAAGAGCGTATCGGCGAATCAGGCCGAACCGGCAAATCAGGCAGGACAGGCCATCGTCCAGCAGCATCTGGCCGAACTGGAGCGTCAGGTTGCCGCCGCATCCCCGGCTGACGCAGCCAGCTCGGCGGCATCAGGCGTAGCGGCGGCAGCAGCGGGAATTACTCCCCCGGACACCGTTGCCGCCACTGGCGTAGTTGCCACCCAACCCGGCACGGTACCGGCTGCCGCAGCCGAGGCCGGGCAGGCCGCAGCCGTTACCAGGGCCCAGCGCCGTGCCGCGCGGGACAAGGACGGCGCCATGCACGGTCTGCCCTCCGCGTCCGTGGCGGACGGGAATACGCGCAAGGTGCGCAGCCCCATGCGCGATGCCCAGATGGGGCCGCCCATCGTGCACCGCACCGGAGCCATGAAGCGGGTGGCCTCGCCCGCTGCCACGCGCACGCTTGCCGTGCCCACGGGTGC
>NZ_VSMK01000206.1 GCF_011682075.1 Nitratidesulfovibrio liaohensis | reverse complement strand
GAAGCCTTCCGCGCCGCACTGGCCGCCCACTGGCCCGACGCCCCCCCGCTTGCGCCACACCCTGACCATCCGCAGGACACGCCGGGCATGGAGCGCCACCTGCTGCGCGGCGGCCCCTACGGCGATACCACCCTGACCTTCCTGCCCCTGCCCCGGCTGGACATCAGCGCGTCCCTGCTGCGCGGCAAATGGCTGCGCGGGGCGGACATCCGTCTGCTGGTGCCCGACGACGTGGACAGCCTGCTGCGTGCCCAGGCCGACGAGGTGCGCCGCTGCTGGGCACACTCCGATCCGGCTCCCCATGCCGATCCCGCAGCGCACGGCACCGCTCCTTCCTGCTCCGCCCCCGACTGCGCCACCCCCGAATCTTCCGGCTCGCACTGTTCCGACTCACCCCGTTCCAGCTCGCACAGCTCCGGCTCGCACTGCTCCGGCCCGCACTATTCCGGCAAGGACACCCCATGCGAATGACCGCCCCAAAGGCCGTGCGTGACAACATCGCGAGGTCCCGTGCCTATCTGGCGCGCGGCTATCTGGCCCGCGCCCTGGAAGCCATGGAAAAGGCCCTGAGGGCGTACGAAGGCACCATGCTCATCGGGCAGGCACGCTTTGAGACGGAAGTGCATATCCATGAATTCGTCAACGATCTCAACAGGAATCACGTCATCCGCAAGTTCTTTGAAACGCGCAAGGTGCTTTCCGGCCCGTACGTGACCTACGCGCCCGGTGACGAACTGCCCCTGGCCGAACGCCTGGAATCCATCCGCCACGCCATGCTGGAGGAGGAACGCGCCCGCGTGGCCGAGCAGGCCCAAAAAGTGCTGATGCGCAAGATGGAACTGACCGGCAACGGCCAGGCCAGGCTGGACTCTGGCGACCTGCCGCGCGGGCGGGCCCTGCTGCGCCGGGTGGCCGACGAGTGGGGCCATGAGGCGGGGGTGCTCAGTGACATCGGGCAGCGATTCCTGCGGGCCCGACTGTTCTACGAGGCGGCGGAACTGTTCGAATCGGCGCTGGAACGCTTTCCCGGCGAGGCTCCGGCCTACTCCGGGGCAGTGGCCGCGTACATGGAACTGCGCGAATACCCCAAGGCGGAAATCGTGTACCTGCGTGCGTTGCGCCAATTCGGATCGCACCCGCGCACCATGCTGAACCTGGCCAAGCTGTACATGGAATGGCGCAAGCGCGACAAGGCGTACGAATACGCCAACCGCGCGTGGCAGTCCGACCCTTCGCTGACCGAGGCGCGGGAACTGCTGTCCCGCCTTTCGCGCTGACGGAAGCGCGGCAGCGGTTGTCCCACCCGACACGCTGACGAAAAAAGGCGGGCAGCGCAGCACGCCATCCCGCCGGTTCTCCATCCATCGACATGGCACGGGGCAATCCGTACCGTTTTGCGGACTTCGCACATCGTCATGGACGCTGCCGCCGAATCCGACACCAGCCAAACCCGACGCCATCGGGCCGGCCGTCAGCGGTTCTTCACGTCCGCGCCCGCCTCGGCCATCCCGCCGTCAGTCACCCGCCGCACCGCCGCAAACACCGCATCGGGCGCGATGCCCGTCATGCAGCGCCCGGAATGGGCGCAACGCCTGCTGCCGTGCAGCGAACAGGGGCGGCAGGCATCGCCGGTTTCCAGCACCACGTCGCGCGGGCCTTCCGGATAGAAGCCCCATTCGCGGGTGGTGGGGCCGAACAGCGCCACCACCGGGGTATCCACCCCGGCAGCCAGATGCATGGGGCCGGAATCGCCGGTCACCAGCACATCGGCGGCGGCCAGCAGCGCGCAGGTTTCGCGCAGGTCCGTGCGGTCGGTGAAATCCGCCGCCAGTCCGCCTGCAAGCCGGGCCTGCTCCACAAGCCCGGAGAGGGGCGTGGCATCGCCGCCCCCAGCTTCGGCAACAGCATTTCCCTTTCCGCCGGACCGACCAACAACAAACCACGCATACCCGGCGGCGGAAAGACGCCCGGCCAGTTCGCGCCAGGCGCCGGGCAGCCAGGCCTTGTCCGGATGGGTGGAATAAGGATGCAGGGCCACCAGCGGGCGGGCCGGAACGGGGGTTCCGTCCGTTACGCCATCCTGCCTCCCGATCGGCGTTTCCGCGGGCAACAGTCCGGCCTCGCGCAGCAGGGCCACGCCCCGCCCGCGCTCCGCATCGTCCAGCAGGATGCGCGGCAGCAACGCGGAACGCGGCGGCGGCGCATCCTGCACGGCCAGGGAGTACCGTTGCGTCACGTTGCTGGCGCGCAGCCGTTCGCGGAACAGCCTGCCGCCGGACCGCAGGAACAGACGACGTTCCAGCGAAAATTTGGGGTAGCGGCGCACCGGTCCGGGCCACAGCAGCCCCAGCAACCGCGAGCGCAAGGTTCCATGCAGGTCCAGCAGCCCCGCATCGGGCAGCGATGCCGCCAGCCCGCGCACGAAACCGGGCAACGCGGCCGGGCGCAGATCGCGCGGGTCCGCCGTGGCCACCCGGTCCACGGCGGGATGATTGCGGAACACCGGAGCCCACTGCGGCCGCGTCAGCACCACGAAGCGCCAGCCGCGGGTACGGTGCAGCCACAGCAACACGCCCGTGGTCAGCACCACGTCGCCCAGCGCGCTCAGGCGCACCACCAGCCATGTCTTGGGCAGGGTCATCAATTCTCCGCCGGGACACCCGGCGTGGTTGCACGATCGCCGCGCTGCGGATATAGCGCTCACCGCAGCACGCGGTAGCGTCGCCGCTGTTTCCTTAACGTCGCATTTCAGATATTGACGGGGATTGCGTCCACTTCCGGAAAAACCGGGGGCCGTTGCGGCACAGCACTACCAGCAGCGGCGCGGAAAGAAAAGCGCCGTATCCTATGCCTGCCGCGCTCGGCTCTGCGGGCACTGGCGCGCCATGGCGTCTTTATCACAGTATCCTGCGCTGCGTGGTGCTAGATTGATGGCCCATGGGCAGACAGCACGACCAGACCCCACGCACCCCCCAGGCACCCCCAGGCACCCCATGAACGCCATCCCTCCCCACGCCCTTTCCTCACTGCTGCGCAGCCCGCCCGTGCGGCGGCTGTGGCTGCTGCTGATACTGGCGTGCGGAGTGTTCACCCTGTTCCTGCTGCACGCGGTGCACACCTTCTGGGAAACGGCGGAAACATATCGCCGCAGCCACCTGCGCGAAATGGTGCTGCTGGCCCGCAACCAGGTACAACCGGTTCTGGACGAACTTGCCGCTGGCGTCTACGGCCGCGACCATGCCCTGGTGCTGGTGCGTGAGCGGGTGCGTACCATGATCTTCAACGATACCCGCGGTCCAAATTACATCTTCATGAGCAGCTACGACGGCACCGTGATGGTCCAGCCCTACGAACGCCAGATGGAAGGGCGCAGCGGCCTTGACCTGCGCGATGCGGACGGGGTGCCCATCATAGCCGGACTCATCAGGACCGCACAGGCGAACCCCGACGGCGGATATTTCTCGTACCGCTACACACCGCCCGGTGGCAGCGCGCCGGAAGAAAAGCTGTCGTTCGTGCTGCCCATTCCCGAACTGGCCTGCTACATCGGCACCGGCACGTACCTTGGCGACGTGCACGCCGGCGAACGGCGGTACATTCTGGCCACGGCGGCCCTGGCCGTGACCGTGTTCACGCTGCTTGGGCTTACCTTCGTCACCGCGCTGGGCGCCCTTGCACGGCGCGGCGCGGAACTGGAACGCGAGGTGGAGGAACGCAAGGCCACCGAACAGCGGCTGGCTGCGGCGGAACTGAAGTACCGGTCCATCTTCCAGAATGCCCAGGAAGGCATAGCGGTCATCCAGGACGGACTGCTGCGCTTCGTCAACCCGCGCATCGGCGAAATACTGCGCCGCCCCGCGCAGGAACTGGTGGGCACCCCGTTCACCGACCACCTGCACCCCGCCGACCGTCCCGTGGCCAGGGACAGGTACATGCGCCGCCTGGGCGGCGAACCGCTGGACACATACCCTCCGTTACGCATCTGCGTGCCCGATGGCGAACGCTGGGTGTTCGGCACCGGGGTGCTGCTGGAGTGGGACGGCCGCCCGGCGGTACTGGTGATGCTGACCGACATCACCGACCTGAAGAAAGCCGAACAGGCCCTGCACGCACGTGAGCAGCAGTTCCGAGCGGTGCTCACCCAGGCCCCCTTCGCCATGGCCCTGCTGCATCCGGACGGCACCCTGCGAGAGGCCAACGCCGAATGGCTGAGTCTGCACGGCCTTGCCGAAGCCACGGGCAACCCCGCCGTGTACACCCTGGACCAGGACCGCTACGTGCAGCACGCCGGGCTGCACGGGCTGGCCCAGGCCGCCCTTGCGGGCGAGCCCATCGCCACCGAGCCGCTGGAATTTCCGCCCGACGCCACGCCCGACGGACAGACCCGCTGGATGGCCCTGCGCCTGTACCCCGTTGCCGGCGCACCGGGCACACCCGATGCCGTGGTCTTCATCCTGAACGATCTGACGGTGCTCATGGAGTCGGAGCGCGAGCGCCAGGCCCTGCTGGCCGACCTTTCACGCGCCAACCGAGCCCTGTCCCGCGCCCAGCGCCACCTGAAGGGCGTGCTGGACGCCATGCCCTCGGCCATCGTGGTGGCCGACGCCGCCGACAGGGTGGTGCTGTGGAACCCGGCGGCGGAACGGCGCTTCGGCGTTGC
>NZ_VSMK01000205.1 GCF_011682075.1 Nitratidesulfovibrio liaohensis | reverse complement strand
GCACGGCCCCCAGTGCCGCCAACGCGGCCGGTACGGCAGACGGTGCCGGGCAGGTCGGGCAATGGGGGCTGGGCGGATTTGCGCCGGACAAGCCCTGCGCGGCGCCCCCAACGGCACCGGATTGCGGCCTGCCCCCCGACATCTGCCCCGGTGTCGCCGGGGAAATACCGGACCTGCCCTGTTCCGCAGAAATTTCCCCCACGTTCCCGGCCCCGCGCGGTACGCCCCGCGCAAGCCATGCCCCGCCCCCGGCCTGGAAGGACTACCGCAACACCGCCCTTGGCTGCGTGGAAAAGGGATACCTGCAACATCTGCTGCTGGCCAGTGGGGGCAACATCACCAGGGCGGCCCGCATGGCCGGGCTGTCGCGCCAGCGGCTGTACGCATTGTTGCGCAAACATGGGGTGATGCGGCAATGGGTGGACGATGCCGCGTTCAGCAAACAGTGACACTGTAAATTTTTACAAGACAAAGTATCAAAAAAATTTACACCACCTTCTCAGCGCCCAATCACACAACAACGCAACAGTCTATTTTTATTTGTTAATCATCAAAATAACATTATGGTATGGCTTTTGATAAGGCGTGAGTGTGAAGCTCCAGATCACCAACCAGGAGACCGCTCATGCTTTCCGAACTGACCAAGATCGTCCACGGTATCGTGCTGGACAGTCCCACCCCGGCCAAGGCGCTGGCCAAGGAAATAGGCAAGCCCTACTCCACCCTGCTGCGCGAGATCAATCCGTACGACACCGGGGCCAAGCTGGGTGTGGAAACGCTTCTTGAAATCATGAAGCATACCGGCAATATCAGACCGCTGGAATACATGGCGCGGCAATTGGGTTACCGTCTGGAACCCGATGCGGGCGGCGCGGAAATCCATCGCCCCCTGCTGCCCCTGCGCATGTCCGCCGAGCGCTAGCCCGGCATCCACCGGGGAAACAGCCCGGAAGCGTAATGGCATGCACCGGCCAGGCTCTGGCCGGTTACTGGCTGGTTAGCGGCCAGACATTGGTAGTTGCGGAATCGAGTGCATGTGGTGACACGTGGTGACGGGTGCAAGCCGCCCGGCCACAGCCCCCCCGGCGCACCATCACCCTGCGGGCCACCCCGCAGCCCATCGGAGGCCAAGGTGCGGATACTGGTCGTGGACGACGATGCCGTTACGCTGTGCTTTCTCGAAGCCCTGCTGTGCAGTTGGGGACACGAGGTGGCCACGGCGGACAATGGTCGAACGTGCATGACCTGCCAGCGCACCACCCCGGCCGACGTGGTGATCACCGACATCATCATGCCCGAACAGGATGGCCTGGCCACCATCGCGCAACTGCGGCGCGAATTTCCGGGGGTGAAGGTCATCGCCATGTCTGGCGGCACCCCGGTCATGGACATGGAATCGGCCATCCGCACCGCCCACCTCATGGGCGCGGACGCAGTGCTGCCCAAACCGCTGGATACCGACGTGCTGCGCGGCGCACTTAGAGCCGTATCCGCGCCGCGCGTGCTGGCAGCCACCGCCAGCCACCCGGATGCCCATTCATCGGCCATGTCCCAGCCCAAACGCTGCTGACCCTCCCTTTCCCCGCCTGCCCGCAACGACATCATCTTCCGACGTCCGCCCCTCGGGGCGGCACGCCGCACACCAGGGATACGCCCGTGCAGCCCAGACGCGCGGGCGTCCTGATTTGGCCGTGCCCGGCGTCCTCCAGCCCCTTCACCCGGACGCCGTCGGCGCGCCCCCCATGTCGAGCCCCGCGTTCCCCAAAAGCATTCCCCACCCCACCCCCCACCAACGCTACCTTCACCATACCCATTCCCGCGACTGTGCGCTCCACGCGCGCAAATGCCTTCTCCATCGATAGCGCGCACGCACATCCGCCCATGGGGGGGTTCCCGACTGTCGACCGGCACGATTTCGGGCTACTTCATATGGAATCCATATCACTACAGAATGCATGGAAGCCACATGAAAAAACTCCCGAACGGCGACGCTCGTCCTTCCGACAGCGCAGCGCCTGCCAAGCCCTTCTGCGACACGACACAAGCAAAAGCGGGCAGTGCCCCCGTCATGGTCGCGCACCAGCCCATCTTCGACGCTTCAGGGCATACTTTCGGGTTTGAACTGTTGTACCGGAATGCATGCTGGCCCTCCAGCAATTGCCCGCCGTTCTCCGATGCCGTCGCCACGGCATCGGTCATCATCGACGGCCTGCCACTGATCATGGACACCCTGGGCGACAACCGGATGCTGTTCGTCAACTTCGACGAGTCCCTGCTGCTCAGCGGCCTTGCCAACATGCTCGACCCGGCCCGCACCTGCGTCGAGGTGCTGGAAACCACGCAGCCCACGCCCGGCATTCTGGCGCAACTGGCCGCGCTCAAGCGGCGCGGATTCACCATCGCCCTCGACGACTATGCAGGGGCCGGACCGGCGGACGCGCTGCTGCCGATGGCCGACTACGTGAAAGTGGAAGTGCTGCGCAGGCCGCGCGCCGACGTGGCGCGGGACGTGGAGAGGATGCTTGCGGCGGGTGTCGGGGTTGTGGCCGAAAAGATCGAGGACCAGTCCACCCTGGAATATTGCCGCAAGCTGGGCTGCCATCTGTTTCAGGGATACTTCCTGTCGCGCCCGCAACTGACCTCCGGGTGCACGGTCAGCACCACCCAGGCCCTGCGGCTGAAAACCATCAAGATATTCGCCTCCGGCGGCACCACCACGCCGCGCCTCATCGAGGCCATCAGGGCCGACGTCTCGCTGTCCTACCGGCTGTTGCGCTACCTGAATTCCGCGCATTTCTCCTTCAGTTCGCGGGTTTCGTCCGTGGAGTTCGCGGCCAGGCTCATGGGCGAGACGGGCTTGCGCCGGTGGCTGTGCGCCGCCCTGCTTTCGGGCATCGCCAAGGGGCCGTTCGTGCCGGAACTGATCCGCATGTCGGTGTTCAGGGGCGTCTTTGCCGAGGCCCTGCGCAACAGCACCACGGGCGGGCCACCGGCGGACCGGTTGTACCTGGCCGGGTTGTTTTCGCTGCTGGACGCGATCCTGGGCATGCCCATGGAGACGATTCTGGCGGATATCCGGCTCAGCAGCGACATCGACGAGGCGCTCATCGAGCGGCGCGGCGCGCTGGCTCACTGGCTGCACGTGGTGGAATCATACGAACGGGGAGACTTTGGCGATGCCGCACGGGGCTTCGCCGAACTGGGACTGGACATGTCACTGCTGACGCACCGTTATCTGCAAGCCCTGAACGTGTCGCAAAGCATCTGCACGACGCAGTAGGAACCGGTGGTCGATCCGTGGCCGACAGGCGGAAGACAAGGCGGGGGGAGGAAGAACGTCGGAAGGAACGGGGCGCCACCGCCGTGGCGGGCATGCAGGGCCATGACCCTGGAGGCCGGGCAGGTGACCGGAGGAACCCGCAGGATCGGTGCGCCTGCGGGGCGCCATGGAGCCAACCTGCCGGGGCTACACAGGCCCCAGGATGACGCCCCCCGCCAGCACGTGCCCTTCGGCATCGTACACCGCCGCCACCTGCCCCCGCGCAGGCGGGGTTTGCGGCTCGCGGAAGCGCACGGCCATGCCTGTGTCGCCCACCGTCACCCGGGCGGGCTGGGGGGCCTGGCGGTAACGGGTGCGCACGCTGATCTCGGCGGGCCAGTCTGCCGGGTCCACCAGCAGATTCACGTCCTCGGTCAGGCAGCCGCGCGCGACCAGGTGTTCGCGCCCGCCCACCAGCAGCACATTGTTCTCCATGTCCTTGGCCACCACGTACAACGGCTCGTCCCAGGCAATGCCCAGGCCGCGCCGCTGGCCTTCGGTGTACTGCCACAACCCCTTGTGGCTGCCGATCTTGCGGCCGCGCATGGTCACGATGGGACCGGGGCCGGGCAGGCGCACCTGCCGGTCGCGCAGGAAGGCGCGGTAGTCGTCGCCGGGCACGAAGCAGATTTCCTGACTTTCCGACGGTAGCGGCGGTACGATGTTCCGCTTCGCCAGTTCTGCCTTCACCTGCTCCTTGCGCCAATTGCCCAGCGGAAACACGGCCTGCTCCAGCCGGGCGCGCTCCACCAGCGACAGGAAGTAGCTCTGGTCCTTGGCCGGGTCCGTCCCGCGTTGCAGGGTCATGCCCCATTCCGGGTGGCGCAGTTGGCGCACGTAATGCCCCGTGGCCAGGCGCGCCGCGCCAAGGGCATGCGCGGCATCCAGCAGCAGGCCGAACTTCATGTCGGCGTTGCATCGGGCACACGGGTTGGGCGTGCGCCCCACCACGTATTCCTCGATGAACGGGATCACCACCGCGTCTTCGAAGGCGTCGGCCAGGTCCACGGCATGGAAATCCACGCCAAGGCGGGCGCACATGGCGCCGATGGCCTCGGTGGGGTCCGGCTTGCCGGGCTGGGGGGACAGAAAGCGCGCATGCAAGCCGAACACGTCCTGCCCCTGCTCCAGCAGGAGCAGGAGCGCGAACAGGCTGTCGGTGCCTCCGCTGAGTGCGACGGCGATCTTCATGCTGCGTGCGCTGCCGTGGTACGGGGTACGGTCATCCGGACGCGCTTACGCGCCTGCCCCAGCTGCGGCGGCGGAAATGGCGGGTGCCACCCCCGGCACGCCCAGCGCGCCGGACAGCACGTTGGCCGCCGCCAGCAGGTCGCCCTCGCCAAAGG
>NZ_VSMK01000204.1 GCF_011682075.1 Nitratidesulfovibrio liaohensis | reverse complement strand
CTGGACGTGGGGGCCAACCTGCTGCTGGCCCGCTCGCACGGGTTCACCCGGCGCGGCCCGGCGCTGGGGGCGCTGGCGCTGGTGGGTCTGGCATTCACCTGCCTGGCCTACGCCACGCGGGGCATGGATCTGTCCGTGGCCTACGCCATGTGGGGCGGTTTCGGCATCCTGGGCACCTCGCTGGGCGGCTGGGCCATGCTGGGCCAGCGGCCCACCGCCGTCGCGTGGCTGGGCATGGCCCTGCTGGTCGCGGGCATCACCGCGCTGCATCTGGTCTGAACGGTTTTGCGCCGGGGTCGCACCCGGCCTGAAATCGTGCGCGATGCGCCCGCCACCCCGGTGGCGGAAACCGCATGGCCTTGCGCTGCGGTCGGCGTCACGGGGGAACAGCGCAACGGCGGGTGCGCACAACACGAAGGGGGCGGAAACGCCCCCCTTCGCATGCGCGGCACGGCAAAGACCGCAAGCCCGCCACAATCATCCGTCGCTGACGGCTGCGCCGCCGCAGCCCGCCGGATCGGGCTGCCCGCCAGTCCAGACCGTCAGGCCAGGCTGTCAGGCCTGGCTGTCCACCATCAGGCCGTCACGCATGATCAGGGTACGGTGGGCGCGGCGGGCATAGTCCGGGTTGTGGGTGACCATCACCGTGGTCAGGCCGTCGCGGCCAAGTTCGGCCAGCAGTTCCATGATGGCCTCGCCCGTGGCGGTATCCAGGCTGCCGGTGGGTTCGTCGGCAAACAGCACGCGGGCGTCGCGCACCAGTGCGCGGGCGATGGCCACGCGCTGCTGCTCCCCGCCGGAAAGCGCGCCCGGCAGCGACCCGGCCTTGCCGGAAAGCCCCACCCGGTCCAGCACGCTGCGGCCCTTTTCGGCCATGGCGGCGGGCACCGGCGCAAGGCCGTTCATGAACGGCAGCAGCACGTTTTCCAGCGCGGTCAGGTAGGGCATCAGGTGGTGGGCCTGAAAGATCACGGCAAAGTCGCTGTGGCGCAGGCGGTTGCGCCGGGCCTCGGACACGCGGGTGATGTCCTGCCCGTCGAACAGCACCGTGCCCGAATCGGGCAGGGTCAGCGAGGCAAGCACGTTGAGCAGGGTGGACTTGCCCGAGCCGGAACGGCCCGCCACGGCCACGAACTCACCAGGGGACACGCGCAGCGAAACGCCGCGCAGCACGGGCGCGGGCGCGCCGCCGTCGGTGGCCGGATAGCTCTTGCAAAGGTCGCGCGCCTCGATGATGGCCGGAGCGCTGGCGGTGTGGGCGGTGTGGTCTGTGGTCATGTGGTGCCTTTCTTCAACAAACAGAACTATGCAGGGAAGGAAATGAGGGAGGGTGCTCTTCGCGGTCACACTCTGTCGCCGCTATGAGGATTTTTGTCCTCTGCCAAGGAAGAATGGCTTTTTTATGGAGGGAGCATGCCCCAGCCGTTGGTGAGCGCGCAGCGCGAATCTTACGGATGGGGACCGCAGCGCGCTTTTGTGGTATTCTGCCGGAATAAAAAAGCATTCTGACGAAGGCAGAGGGCAAAAAGACCATAGCGGCAACCGGCTACAGGGACACCAGCGCGGCAGCAGGCTCCACGCGCGACGCCTTCCACGCCGGGAAGGCCGCAGCCAGCACGGACACGGCGGCGATGCCGCCTGTCGTCAGGGCCAGGGCCGCAAGGCTGAACGGGGGCGGGGCCACGTCGGCCATGTGCAGCAGCGCCAGCACCCTCAGGGCCAGCCCGTGGCCGGACAGGTACCCCGCGAGTCCGGCGGCCACGCCCACCAGCAACGCCTCGGACGCGAACACGGTGAACACGCCGGAGCGCGAAAAGCCCACCGACCGCAGGATGCCGATCTCGCGCCGCCGCTCGTTGACGGCGGACAGCATGGACATGACCACCATGGCGCAGGCCGTGAGCAGGATGACCAGGCTGACCACCAGCGCCAGCTGCTGGGCAAAGTGCACGGAGTACATGCGCTGCTCCACCACGTGGCGCAGGGCCTTGATGTCCTGCCCCGGCAGCGCGGCGCGCAGCTGGGCCACGATGTCGTCGATGGGGCAGCCCGCGCACAGGGCCGCCACTTCCACGAAGCTGGCCTTGTCCGGCAGGTTGAAGGCCCGCTGCACGAAGCCGATGTCCGCCAGCAGCACGTTGTCGTCGTCGCTGCCGGTGGCCCCGATGACCCCGGTGACGGTCACCGCATGGCCGTTTACGTCCACCACGCTGCCGGGCGCAAGGCCCAGCCGCGCGGCCACGGCGTGGCCCGCCAGCGCGCCTTCCGGAGTCTTGGGAGTGGCGCCGTCAATGCCCCAGTAGCCCTTCAGCGAAAGTTCCTCCGGCCAGTCAACGCCAACAACCGCAACCGGCAACGGCGCCACGGGCGTGGCCGCCCCTGCGGGCGAGCCGATGCGGGCCATGGTCACCAGCTTGGGGGCCACGCCGGCGATGTTGGCGCTGAATTCGATGGACCGGATGCGCCGGACCGTCTCGGCATGGGCCAGATGCCCCTCGTCCAGCAGCAGGTCGCCCAGGGGCAGGCCGCCGTAGCTGACGGTCAGCGTCTCCCGCGCGGGGGAAACCATGATGTTGGCGCCAAAGCTGGTCAGCTTGCGCTCCAGGCTTTCGCCCACCACGGCGGATACCTCGCGCAGGGCAACGATGGAGGCCACCCCCAGGGTGAAGATGCAGAACAGCGAGAGGGTGCGCAGCCACTTCTTGCGGGCGCAGCGCAACGGAATGGTCAGGATGTTCATGATGTGCTCGCGGGCGGGGTTGCTCGCTCCCGCTCCAAGACTATCCCCAAATGAGGATTTCCGTTCGTTGGCAAGGAAAACGAGTCCCGCAATGAGGGAGTGCCTCAGCCGTTACGTGAGCGAAGCGAACTTTTACGGATGAGGACCGCAACGCGTACTCATGCCGTATTCGCCCGAGTGGCGGACGAAGCTTGACCTCGTTGCGCACGATGTCCGTGGGGCTCGCAAGCTCGCCCAACGGCCACGTTTCGCGCCCTTTGGGTCGGTCAGCCAACGGGCGAAAGGACCATTTGGGCTTACTTCGCGGTGGCGAAGTACCTGGCCCCGGCCTTCAACTCCGCCACGCGCAGCAGCAGGTCGCCGCCGTCCATGGTGCGTTCCAGCGGATGCGGGTTGCAGCCGCCGCGCACCTCGTTGATGCGCGCGGTGTTGAAGACCATGCCGCAGTTCTCGCACACCATGTTGGGGCCTTCCTGGCGGTAGCCCTTGCCCTCGCGCCAGCACACGTCGCAGGCGTCCAGCGCGGCGCGGGGGGTGCCGTCCGGCCCCTTCACCACAAAGAAGCGGATTTCGGTGCCGCCGTCCCTGATGGCGTAGAACTTCGCCGTGGGGGTGATGTCGGCGGCCTTGATGCGGATGGTCTCGCCTTGCGGCTGCAAGGTTTCATACTTGCCGCCGAAGCCGAAGAAGGCGTGGGCGGCGCCGGATAGCACCAACTGTGCAAGCAGGGCCAGCACCACGAGGGTGGCCGGAAGGATCTGACGGAAAAACTTCATGCACTGCTCCTGAAAAAAAGGGACGTACCGCCACACATAGACATGCCCGCCAAGGCGAGCAACCGCTGACCGGGGAATGCCGCCGCGGGGCCGGGGCGGATCGTTGCGCGTCGGGCGCAACGGGGGTAAGCGCGGTATCGGAACTTGTTCGGTCCGCTGGCCCGCGCCAGCCTTCGACAGCATTCGCAGGGAGGAACCCCATGACCCCGGCCATCGACCGCGCCAAAAAGGCCAAGATCGCCTACACCATTCACGAATACACCCACGACCCGGCGGCGGAATCCTATGGCCGCGAGGCGGCGGACAAGCTGGGCGTGGACCCGGCCCGGGTGTTCAAGACCCTGGTGGTGGCCGCTGGCGACGGCCTGGTGGTGGCCGTGGTGCCCGTGCTGCACCAGCTGGACCTGAAGCAGCTGGCTCGCGTGGTGGGCGCCAAGAAGGCCGCCATGGCCGACGTGGCCGTGGCCGAGCGCGTGACCGGCTACGTGGTGGGCGGCGTAAGCCCGCTGGGCCAGAAAAAGCGCCTGCCCACGGTCATCGACGCCTCGGCCCGGGAATACCCCACCATCTACGTCAGCGCGGGCCGCCGTGGCGTGGAAATAGAACTCTCCCCGTCCGATCTGGCAGCCCTGACTGGGGCCGCATTCGCCGCCGTGGCGGCCTGAACCGCCCTTCCCCACCCACTGACCGCAACGCAAACGCAACGCGGGGCGACCGTCCGCCCCGCGTTTTGATTTGCCATCCTGCCCGGCCATTGCCGGGCGGCCACGCCCTACGCCTTGGGCCGCAGCAGGCGCAGGCCGTTCATGATCACCAGGAACGAGCCGCCGATGTCGGCCACGATGGCCATCCACAGGCTGGCCACCTGAAACACGGCAAGGCCCAGAAACAGCGCCTTCAGCCCCAGGGCAAAGCCGATGTTCTGGCGGATGACGCCCAGGGTGCGGCGCGAATGGCGCACCAGCCACGGCAGCTTGCCGAGGTCATCGGACATCAGGGTGATGTCGGCGGTTTCGATGGCCGCGTCGCTGCCGATGCCGCCCATGGCGATGCCAAGGTGCGCGGTGGCCAGCGCGGGCGCATCGTTGACGCCGTCGCCCACCATGGCCACCCGTTCGCCTTCGGCCACCAGCGCGGCCACGGCAGCGGTCTTGTCGGCGGGCAAAAGGTCGGCACGGATGTCGGTCACGCCGCAG
>NZ_VSMK01000203.1 GCF_011682075.1 Nitratidesulfovibrio liaohensis | reverse complement strand
TTGTCCGCCGTGGCGGTGCTGCGTGTCTGGCTGGTGGCGGCGGGACTCACCGGAGCATTGGCCGGAGCGTTGGCCGGAGCATTGGCCGGAGGGATGGGCGGACCGTTGGGCGCAACACCGGCCATGGCTGCCGATGCGATTGCCCCCGCCGTGGCGCCCGCGCGGGATCCCGCTTCCGTGGGCGAGCCGTGCCCGCTCACCTCGCCGGAACACACCGCCCGACTGGTGGCACCCGCCTTGCCGGAACAGGAAAAACTGGGGGAGCGGGGTCACACAGTCGCCGTGGTCCGCGTGGGCGCACCCCTTGCGGTGGTGGTGGCGCTGGAAGGTCCGCCCCTGCCATCCGGCGTGTTTCCGGTGGTGAACATCGACAGGGCAACCGGGCCGGACGGTGGGCGGGTGTCCGCCACCACCGGGTACCCGGATTCCGAAGTGCGCTTCAGCGCGCCGGGCCGCTACGAACTGGACCTGACGGTGACCCTGGTGGCCCGTTCCAGCTGCGGCGGGGCCAAGGCCCGCACGGTGCTGGAGCGGCGGGTGGCGGTGCTGGTGGCGCCGTAGCGGCTACATTCCGCCGCGCGCGTCTTTTCCGCCCGCCCGGCTATGCGGGCAGGGTGATGGTGAAGGTGGTGCCCCTGCCCGGGGTACTGGTGAAGTCGATGGTGCCGCCGTGCTTCTTGACCACGATGTCGTGGGCGATGGCCAAGCCCTGTCCGGTGCCCTTGCCCACCGCCTTGGTGGTGAAGAACGGGTCGAACACCCGGTCGCGCAGGGCCTCCGGGATGCCGGTGCCCGTGTCCGCGATGCGGATTTCCACATGCCCGCGCCCCCCAAACGCACCAGTGGATGCGCCCGCCAATGCTCCGGTGGACGCGCGGGTGGTGTCGTCGATGGGATCGCTGCCCGGCATCATGCGCGTGGTGATGGTGATGCGCCCCGGCGGCGGGGGCGTGCCGTCCGCCACGCCGGAGGCTCCGGCCTCGTCGCCGTGCATCACCTCGCCCGCCTGGCGTGCCTCGGCAATGGCGTGGGCCGCGTTGACCACCACGTTCAGCAGCACCTGCGCCAGGTCGCCGGGCAGGCAGGGGATCAGCGGCAGGTCGGGCGCAAGGCGCGTCTCCACCTCGGCCACGTACTTCCATTCGTTGCGCGACACGGTCACCGTGTCCAGCACCAGCTGATTGATGTCCGCAGGGCGCTTTTCCGCCGTTTCCGGATGCGAGAATTTCTTCATGGCCAGCACGATGGAGGCCACGCGCTCCACCCCTTCCAACGCCTGGGTGATGGCGCGGGGCACCTCGTCGGTCAGGAATTCGGCATCGGAGACGGCCAGAGTGTCGCGCAGGCGGGCCATCTGCTGGGCAGGGGCAACCGCGTCCTCGCCTGCCTCTCGCGCGGAAGCTCCCGAGCCGCTCATCCGCGTGCCGACCAGGTCGCCGCAGGCAGTCAGGGGGAGCAACAGGTCGTCGAACGCGCCGCTCAAAAAGCGCAGATTGTCACCAACATACTGAATGGGGGTGTTGATCTCGTGCGCCACCCCTGCCGCCAACTGGCCGATGGATTCCAGCTTCTGGGCCTGGGTCAGGCGGCGTTCCATGCTTTTCTGTTCGGTGGCGTCGAAGAACACCAGCGCCATGTGCGGCGCCCCCTGCCACGGCACGGGCAGCAGGCTCCAGCGCACGGGAATGTTGCGCCCGTCGGCGCGGCGCAGCACGTGTTCCCGGTCCAGCAACGGGGCGAACCCCGTCTCGCCGGGCAACAGGCAGGCCCCCTGGGTGATCTGCCGGTACAGGTCGGCGCACCCTGCTCCATCGTCGCCGCAACCCAGCAGGTCGCGGGCCACGGTGTTGACCTCGGCCACGGCGCAGTCGCCGGGCCGAACGATGACGATGGCCGTTCGCAACCCCGAAAAGATGCGTGACAGCAGTTCCTCGCGTTCCGCCAGGTCCCGGGTGCGGGCGCGGATGCGTTCCTCCAACTCCTCGTTGGCGGCGCGCAGGGCCTTTTCCAACTCGTATTCCGTGGTCACGTCGCGCCCCACGCCCTGGAACCCAGCCAGCCGCCCCTCGTCATCGTACAGGGCGCGCCGGGTCCATTGCAGACGGCGCTCCACGCCCGGCGGTACCACCACCCAGTGGTCGAAGGTGACGATGGGGGGCAGGTCGGGGTTGATGGCGTCGGCGAAGGTGTCACTTTCCGCGCCGGGCGGGCTCTGCACTTGGAACACGCTGCCGATCAGCCGTTCCCGTTCAAGGCCGAAGAACGTGCAGAAGGCGTCGTTGGCGAAGGTGCAGGTGCCGTCGGGCAGATAGCGGCAGATCAGTTCCGTCTGGTCGCTGATGATGGACGAGAGCAGGGCCTCGCTTTCCTCCAGCAGGCGCGACTTGGTCTCCAGCAGCGAATCCACCTGCTGCTGTTCCTGGATCACCCGTTCCAGCCTGCGGTTGCGGTCTTCCAGTTCGCCGCGCAGGGTCAGCAACGCCTCTTGCGGGGCCACGAACAAACGGTACCCCAGCCGGTGGAAGATCGCCACCAGCGCGGCGGCGCCCGCCAGCATCAGCGGCAGGATACGCAGCAGCAGATCCGCAGAGCGCGCCTCTATGCCCGAATCGTCCGTTTCAAGGGCGATGCGCATGCCCGGCACGGAAAGGGCGTGCTCCGTGCGCAGACCCACCCGCATGTCCGGTCCCATGACGGCCACCGGCTCCCCGGATCGCAGCAGCACCTTGCGCAGCCTGCGGTCCGTGGGGTCGTGCGGCAGGAAGGTGATATCCACGGGCAGCAGCGCACTCAGCACGCCCACGGGAACGCCATCCCGCAGCACCGCCCGGGCCAGCCGCCAGTATGCGGCCTGCTGGCCTGCCGTGCCGGGTTCTGTTGCCGTGTCGGTGTCGTTGCGCACCTCGATTTGAAGGAGTACGGATTGCGGCGCGGCCAGGGCCTGTTCCAGCCAGGGCGGCGACGGGCCGTCCGCGTCGCAGGGCGCGCCGTTGGCGATGAGGGGGGTGCCGTCGCTTTTGTACAATGCGGTGCACGACCCGCGGCCCACGGTGGCGAAAAGGACCATGGTCTCGGCAAGTTCCGGCGAGGCATGCCCCTGCGGCGCTGGTTGCTCCTGTCCTCCCTGTTGTCCCTGCTGCCCCGCGTGCCGCAGGGCGCGGCGCAGTTGTGGCAAGGCCGCGTAGGCGTCAAGCATCTGCTTGCGGTTGTTCAGGTACCGGTCCACCAGTGCGGCATACACGGTGGCTTCGTCGGCCAGCGTTTCGGCGCGCAGGTTGGCCATGGCGTCGCGCGCCTGCACGCGGGTGAGCCAGTAGGCCCAGACCGCCTGAAAGGCGATGAACGCCAGCAGAAACCAGGCGAACAGCACGCGCACCGGGCGGTGCGGCGCGGCCGTGCCGGAAGGCGGGGAAGGGGTGTGGCGCGTCGGATCCGTGCCGGAAAGGGCAGGGGGCATGGCAAGCCTCCGGGATGCGGCGCGGGAAGTGTGTCGTGGAAAGATGGTGGTGCCGCCCTTGTCAGAGTACCAGAGGATTGTTACCTATCATGACTGGGGCGGCGTATTATAATCTGGACGCTTTTCCCGGCCCCGCCGGAACGGCCGCTTCACACAAACGTTACAGGAGGTTTCGACATGCTCGGACGCACGGTCTCCGCACCCACGAGGGCGCGGGCTGAAACCGTCAACGCCTTCATGCGCGGTGTATACAACTGGATGTTCGTGGGGCTTGCCGTGACGGCCGGTGCCGCGTGGTTCACGGCGTCGAGCCCGGCCATGCTGCAACTGGTGTTCGGCAACAGCTTCGTGCTGATCGGCCTGATCCTTGCCGAACTCGGTCTGGTAATGGGCATCAGCGCGGGCATCGCACGCCTTTCGGGCGGCGCTGCCACCGGGCTTTTCGTGCTGTACAGCGCGTTGAACGGAATCACCCTTTCCGCGGTGCTGCTGGCCTACACCTCAGGCACGGTGTTTCAGGCCTTCGCCACGGCGGCGGGCATGTTCGGCGCCATGTCCCTTTACGGCCTGACCACCAAGAAGGACCTCACCTCGTGGGGCAGCTTCCTGTTCATGGGCCTCATCGGCATTCTCATCGCCAGCGTGGTGAACATCTTCGTGGGCAGTTCCGCCATGTCGCTGGTCATCAGCGCCATCGGCGTCATCGTGTTCACGGGCCTGACCGCCTACGACAGCCAGAAGCTGCGCATGATGGGCGAAACCGCCCCCATGGACGACGCCACGGCCATCCGGCGCGGCACCATTCTTGGCGCGCTGACGCTGTATCTGGACTTCATCAACCTGTTCCTGATGCTGCTGCGCCTGTTCGGCTCTTCGCGCGACTAGCGGCGGGCATTGCCTGCCTGATCGACATTGACTGCCAAGGGGGGCGCAAGCCCCCCTTTTTTCATGGTGCGGTGCCGCGCGTCCCGCCGTGTCCGAGCGGAACGTCGTTCCGTCACCCCCTTCCCGGCCCTGTTCCGCCCAGTTTCGACCTGTTTCGACCTGTCCCGCCCTGCCCCCCCCGTCCGCATTCCCCCGGCGACAAGCGCGCCCGCGCATGCTAGACTTGCTGTCATGCGCACATCGTTGCCCTTTCCCGGATCAATCGGGGCGGCGTCATGAACATCGCCGCCGTGCAGAAAACCTGCGCCCCCCTGCTGCGCCCGCTGGGCGCGGCCTATGCCGCCTGCATGGCCGCGCGCCGCGCCGCGTACGAGGCGGGCGT
>NZ_VSMK01000202.1 GCF_011682075.1 Nitratidesulfovibrio liaohensis | reverse complement strand
CCAGCGCCCCGCGCCGGGCCATCTGGCGCATGCCGATGGCCAGCGCCCCGGTGACGATGGCGGCCAGCGCCTCCGGCACGGCGGCCACGGCCAGCGACACGGCAAACATGATCATGGACACGATGAAGGCGAAATCCACGGTGCCGTGCATGGCCTCGCGCGCGATGCTGAACCCGGCCACCAGCACGCAGATGCCCAGGGCGGTGATGCCCAGCCACTTGCCGATTTCCTCGGTGCGTTTTTCCAGCGGGGTCTTTACCGTTTCCACGCTGGCCACCTCGCGGGCGATCTGCCCGAAGGCCGTTTCCATGCCCGTGGCGGTGACCACGGCGCGGCCCCGCCCGTAGGTGACGGTGGTGCCGGTGAAGGCCATGTTGCGCCGGTCTGCCGTGCCCGCGTCCTCGGACACGGGATCCGTGCCCTTGCCCACGGGCATCGATTCGCCGGTCAGGGGGGCCTCGTCGCAGCGCAGGGCGTGGGCCTCGACGATGCGCGCGTCGGCGGGCACGCGGTCGCCCGCCTCAAGCAGCACCACGTCGCCGGGCACCACCTGGGCCGAAGGTATGCGCGCCTCCGCGCCGTCGCGCAGCACGCTGGTGGTGGGCGAGAGCATCTTCTTCAGGGCGTCCAGGGCCTGTTCCGCCCGGTACTCCTGCACGAAACCCAACACCGCGCAGAACAGCACGATGACCAGAATGATGGCCGCGTCCACCACCTCGCCCACGGCGGCGGAAAGAACCACGGCCGCCAGCAGGATGACGATGAGCACATTGGCGAACTGCCCCAGGAACATGCGCAGGGGGGAGGCCCGCTCCTCGTGGGTCAGTTCGTTGGGGCCGTGCCGGGACAGGCGTTCCTCTGCCTGGCTGGCGGAAAGACCACGCGTCGGGTCCGTGCCCAGGGTGCGAGCCACATCGTCCGTGGCCATGGCGTGCCATGCGGGATGGGTCATTGGCTTCCCTCCGGGGCTGCGGATGGCGCGCGTGCCGAACAGGTTCCGCGCGGGGGGCCCCATGTATGTGCAATAGGAGGAGGCGGAGAGGATGTCCAGCGGCAGGAAGGGCGCGGCGAAGCCCTGCGGCGGCACATAACGCAAAAGGGCGCATGACCATGGTCATGCGCCCTAGCATTCTGGCTCCCCGGGACGGACTTGAACCGCCAACCTAGTGATTAACAGTCACCCGCTCTGCCAATTGAGCCACCGGGGAACGTGGCGCGCCGGGCGTTTTCCGGCGCGGAGGCTGAAGTACCCGCAACGGGCCGGACGGTCAAGCAAAAAATCGCGCAGCGCGAAAAAACTGTTGACGAACGGGCGCCTTGGGCGTTTCTTGACTGCCGCACTCAATTGGCATACCCGTAGCAGTCCGGCATCCGGCAGAATCAACAGGTCCACGGAGAACGTCCTTGAGCAGTCAGGAACAGTCGAAGCGCAAGAAGATCAAGCTTGCCACAAAGTCCGAGCGGGCGGAATATTTCATGCCCATGCTCGAAAGCCTAGATGCCCGCGACGAACTGAACGAAGTCGTCAAGAACCGGGTGGTCAAATCCTGTGAACTGCTGGACGACGGCGTAGCCCTGTACCCCAACGGTTTCGTGAAGCAGCACGACGTGGCGGCCATTTCGGCCGAATACGAGGGTCTGACCGCCGAGGAACTGGAAAACGTCGACACGCGCTTCACCTGTGCGGGGCGCATCGTCTCGCAGCGCTCGTTCGGCAAGGTGACCTTTTTCCATCTGATGGACAAGAGCGGTCGCCTGCAATGCTACACCGCGCGCGAGGTACTGGGCGAAGACCCGTACCGCAACTTCAAGAAGCTGGATACCGGCGACATCGTGGGCGTTTCCGGCACGCTGTTCCGCACCAAGACGGGTGAACTGACCCTGTCGTGCGACCAGTGCGTGCTGCTCACCAAGTCCATCCGGCCCCTGCCCGAAAAGTACCACGGCCTGAAGGACGTGGAGACCCGCTACCGCCAGCGCTACGTGGACCTCATCGTCACGCCGCGCACGCGCGAGATTTTCCGCAAGCGCACCCTGATCGTGCGCGAGTTCCGCCGCTTCCTGGAGGAAAAGGGCTTCATGGAGGTGGAAACCCCCATGATGCAGCCCATTCCCGGCGGCGCCACGGCCATGCCGTTCATCACCCACCACAATGCGCTGGACATGCAGCTGTACATGCGCATCGCGCCGGAACTGTACCTGAAGCGCCTGCTGGTGGGCGGGTTCGAGAAGGTGTTCGAGATCAACCGCAACTTCCGCAACGAGGGCATCTCGACCCGGCACAACCCGGAATTCACCATGTGTGAATTCTACTGGGCGTACGCCACGTTCGAGGACCTCATGGACCTGACCGAACAACTGTTCGCCCACGTGGCGGAAAAGGTGTGCGGCTCGTACGTGGTGACCTACCAGGGCCAGGAAGTGGACCTTACCCCGGGCCGCTGGACGCGCCTCTCGTTCCATGATTCGCTGGAGAAGATCGGCGGGCACAAGCCGGAATTCTACAACGACTACGAAGCGGTGCGCAAATACATCCGCGAACGGGGCGAAAAGGTCGTGGACGGCGAGAAGATGGCCAAGCTGCAGGCCAAGCTGTTCGACCTGGATGTGGAAGGCAAGCTGATCCAACCCACCTTCATCTATCACTATCCCACCGACATCTCGCCGCTGTCGCGCCGCAACAACGAACGGCCCGACGTGACGGACCGCTTCGAGTTGTTCATCACTGGGCGCGAACTGGGCAACGCCTTCTCCGAACTGAACGACCCCGTGGACCAGCGCATGCGCTTCATGGACCAGGTGGCCGAAAAGGAAGCGGGAGACGCCGAGGCGCACTTCATGGATGAAGACTACCTGCGCGCCTTGGAATACGGCATGCCGCCAGCGGCAGGGCAGGGGGTGGGCATCGACCGCCTGGTCATGCTGCTGACCGACTCGCCCTCCATCCGCGAGGTCATCCTGTTCCCGCTGCTGAAGCCGGAAAGCTAGGCCGCGCCGCATGAGCTTCGAACTGTTCGTGGCCTTGCGCTACCTGTTCGCACGGCGCAGGCAGACCTTCATTTCCGTCATCTCCGTCACCTCCATTCTGGGGGTGGCGCTGGGGGTGGCGTCGCTGATCGTGGTGCTGGGCGTCATGAACGGCTTCACCACCGACCTGCGTGACAAGATCCTGGGCGCCAATGCCCATGGCATCGTCATGTCCGCCGACCGCACCGGCCTTACCGACGCGCCGCATCTCATCGACAAGATACGGCAGGTGGACGGGGTGCGCGGCGCGACGCCATTCATCTATTCCGAAGTCATGCTCTCCACCCCCCACGGGGTGAAGGGGCTGGTGCTGCGCGGCATAGACCCGCAGACCGCCCCTTCGGTGCTGGGCATCCTTTCCAACATGACCAAGGGCGACGTGGCCGACCTTGCGCCGCGCACCGGCGCGGACGGCGCCCCCTCCGGCCCGCCCGGCGTGATCATCGGCGACGAACTGGCCCAGCGCCTGGGCGTGGTGGTGGGCAGCCGGGTAAACCTGCTGTCGCCTGCCGGGCAGAAGACATCGGCCGGGTTCGCCCCGCGCATCCGCCCCTTCATGGTGGTGGGCGTGTTCTCCACCGGCATGTTCGAGTACGATTCGTCGCTGGGGTTCGTGTCGCTCGACGCCGCGCGCGACGTGCTGGGCCTGCCCGACGGCGCCGTTTCGGGCGTGGAGCTTGCCGTGACCGACGTGTACAAGGCGGACGAGGTGGCCGAACGGGTTACCCGGGCCGTGGGCGGCTACCCGCTGTACACCCGCCACTGGATGGAGATGAACGCCAACCTGTTCGCCGCGCTGAAGCTGGAAAAGACGGCCATGGCCGTGATTCTGGTGCTCATCGTGCTGGTGGGCTCGTTCTCGATCATCACCACGCTGGTCATGCTGGTCATGGAAAAGACCCGCGACATTGCCATACTCATGTCCATGGGGGCGACGCGGGGCATGATCCGGCGCATCTTCATGCTGCAGGGCACGGTCATCGGCGCCATCGGCACCTGCCTCGGCTACGCGCTGGGGCTGGGCGTGGCGGAACTTCTGAAGCGCTACCAGTTCATCAAGCTGCCGCACGGCGTCTATTCGCTGGACCACCTGCCGGTGCTGCTGCAATGGCCCGACATGCTGGCCATCGGCGCAAGCTCGATGTTGCTGTGCTTCGTCGCCACCATCTACCCGGCGCGCCAGGCTGCAAGCCTGGAGCCCGCCGAAGCGCTGCGCTACGAATGAGCACGGATTTTCTGCATATGACCGCTCCCGGACAGGGTCCGGACGGGGCCGCGTCCCCCTCTGGAGACGAGCCGCTGTACCGCCTTGCCGGAGTGGACAAGGAGTACGCCGGTCCCGCCGAGCAAGTGACCATCCTGCGCGGGGTGGACCTGTCCATCCGCCAGGGAGAATCGGTGGCCATTGTCGGAGCATCCGGCTCGGGCAAGTCCACCCTCTTGCATCTGCTGGGTACCCTTGATACTCCCTCACAGGGACAGGTGCTGTTCCAGGGCCGGGACATGGGCACCATGGCGCCGGACGAGAAGGCGGGGCTGCGCAATCGCGAAATCGGCTTCGTCTTCCAGTTCCACCACCTGCTTCCGGAATTCGATACATTGGAAAACGTGGCCATGCAGGCCATCATCGCGGGCATGCCGCGCGCACAGGCCTTGGCTCGGGCGCGCGACACCTTGGCCCTTGTCGGCCTGTCCGACCGGACCGCGCACCGGGTAACCACGCTGTCGGGCGGCGAGCGCCAGCGCGCCGCCATC
>NZ_VSMK01000201.1 GCF_011682075.1 Nitratidesulfovibrio liaohensis | reverse complement strand
CGGGCGCTGGGGCGCATCCTGTCCGAGGTGATGCGCTCGCGCGCGGGCGAGGCCGCCGCCTACGCCACCATTCCCGGCGACCTGGAACTGCGCCGCCAGATTGCCTGGCGGCACCGCGAATGCGGCGTGGGCGCGGGGCCGGACGACATCCTGATCACCAACGGCGCGGTGGAGGCGCTGTACATCGCCCTGCGCTGCCTGACCCGGCCCGGCGACATCGTGATGATCCAGTCGCCCACCTACTACTGCTTCCTGCAACTGATCGAATCGCTGGGGCTGCGGGCCATCGAGGTGCCGAGCACGCCGGAGGCGGGCGTGGACCCGCGCGACGTGCGGCACATCCTGGACCGGCACCGGGTGGCGGCGTGCGCCTTTTCGCCCAACTTCAACAACCCGGACGGCAGCCTGACCCCCGACGACGCCAAGCGCGAGATTCTGGACATGCTGGCCGAGCGGGGCATTCACCTTATCGAGGACGACGTGTCCACGGACCTGCACTACGGCCCCTCGCGCCCGTCCACCTTCCTGCAATGGGACGTGCACGGACTGGTCACGCTGTGTTCGTCGTTCTCCAAGACCGTTGCGCCGGGCTTTCGCATGGGCTGGATGGTCACCGGGCGCATCGGCGAGCGCGCGCGGGAGATAAAGGCCACCACCAATGTCTGCGGGGCCACACTGACACAGTTCGCCATGGCCGAATACCTGCGACAGGGGCTGTTCGAACGGCAGTTGCGCCGCCTGCGCACGGCCTTTTCGCGCCAGATGCAGGCCATGCGCATGCACCTTGCGGACTGCTTTCCGCCCGGCACCGGGGTTACCCGGCCCGAGGGCGGCGGCGTGCTGTGGCTGGAACTGCCGCCCGGCACCGACGGCGTGGAGCTGTTCTTTCGCGCGCGGCAGGCGGGCATATCCGTTGCGCCGGGGGCCGTGTTCAGCACGCAGGAAAAGTTCGCCAACTACCTGCGCCTTGGCTGCAACGGCCTGTGGAACGAGCGCATGGCCGAAGGGCTGCGTACCCTGGGGCGGCTGGCCGGGGAGTGCCGGGGGGGAACGGGGGCGGAGTAGGAAGGGGGCAGGGTGAAGGCCGGGCGGGATTGGACTGGACTGGGGCAGGCAGCTACCGCAAAGGATATGGCAGGCATGACACGGGCCGGAAGGGTGATCCTCCGGCCCCTTGTTTTTTTATTGAGAATGGGAACCGGGGGCTGATGAGGGGCAGGGCGGCGCAAAGAGCGGAATGGGGGTCCGGGCGGCATTGTCGTGTTCCCGGAGGTTCTCCGCTTTTTTGCAACATGGCGGGGCACCCTTGGGACCGCCCCGCAACCCCCTTCCGATCCCCCTGTGGCCGGAGGTGCCCGCAAGGCATGGGATACGCTGGCTCCGCGCCATCGGGGCGTGCATTTCCTCTGGCGGCGGGGCGCTTGCAACCCGCCCCGCCGTTTTGCCTGCGCCATATCGGCATGCTGCATGGCGTCCGAAGAACCACGCATACCTATACATGGAGGCGCGTATGACCTACGGCTTGTTCACGTCCGGACTGAAGAACGCTGACGACCCCCGCCGCCGCAAGTTGGCGGGTTCGCTGGAAGGCGTTGTGGTGCGCGCCCGTTCGGCGCGCACCATGCAGGATTGGTATGGAGAACTGGTGCAGGGCATTCGCACCATCGACGCCTTTGGCCACGACGGGCAGGGCATGTTGCCCGACGACGAGGACAAGGACTGGCGGCAGCGCTTCCAGCGCAGCATGTTCGACGACACCGGCGTTCACGACCTGCAAGATTATGCCGGGTTCCGGCAGCCCCGCGACCGGGGGTACGACGTGTTGCAGGAAGAACGCATGCGCGACATTTTCGAACGCAGGAACGTTCCGCAGTTGGAACGGCAGATTCCGGAGACCGAAAAGGAGAGGCGGCTTCCCAGGCTCCGCGAGGTGACAGGTGAAGAGCGCACCTTGCCGGGCACTGCCGAAACTAGGGGCGAACTGGTTCCGCTTTCGAACAACGCCGGAAGCGGCTCCACCCCCGAACGCACCAACGCGCCGGGCACGCGTTGGTGGGAGCGCGCCATGGAGGCGGCCTTTCCGCAGGACGTGCACCCCTGGCAGCGGCGTACGCCTTCCGCCGGGCAGGAGCGTTCGCCCCGCGTTGACGCAATGTTGCGGCAATGGCCCGGCGCACCGGATGCGACGAGCGACGACGATCTGGCGCTGCGCGGCGGCACGGCTCCGGCGCGGGAAACGCAGGACGATCCCTTTGCGGGCACCCTGATGGCGGCCAACCGCAACGGCAGCGCCACGGATGCAGGGGGCGGTGCAGGCCGAGGATCAGCAGGCGGCAAGGCCGCGCCGGGCCGCCGTACCCCGCCATTGGAGGATTTCGCCGACCCTTCGAAGAACATCCTGCGGCCGGACAAGATACTGGACTACTACCGCAAGCCCGGCGACATCACCGCCTTGCACGAAACCACGGCCAAGGGATTGGAAACCGTATCCCAATCGGGGTCATGCGGGCCGTACCAGTTGACCGGGGGAACGCTGGGAGATTTCATGAAAAGCCGTGAAGCGGCGAACCTGCCGGAAGAATACCGCGCACTGAAGGACGACCCCAAGGCCATTGCCGCTGCATGGCCGGAAATGGCCCGCAAGCATCCTGACGCGTTGGCCGCCGCCAACGAGGCGTTTATTCAGAGGACGCATTACCAGCCGACACTGAAAGCCTTTGAAAAGGCAGGGCTTGATACGGGATCGGAGGTCATTCAAAATGCGGCGTACTCCATGGGGGTACTCAGAGGACCGAACGCATTTTCGAAAAACGTGGTGAAGCATCTTCCGGATAGCGACACACTGAGGAAGATGGGTGTGGAGGAGCAGTTGGATGTATTGGGGAAGGCGTTCAAGACGGGGTATAAGGGGGATACTGAAGTTGAGAAAAGAGTCGACTACGAGTTTAATGGGAATTTGAAAAATCTCCAGCAAGCATTGGAACCCAAAGCGGAGGCTTCAGGTGGTGAGGAGTAGGATTGCACATTTTGCAATGCTTGTTTTTTTTCTCTTCTATGCACAAGGCGATGCATCATGTGAGGAAGGACATGTTGCCCGCACAGGAATAGTGGGCAGGGGATCGATATATTACTCTGGGACAAGCTCCGGGCTGGGGATTGACCCACGAGTTACGCGTAGTATCCATGCAGTCTGCGCATTCGGTGATCTGTGCCGTATAGTGGGTGTAGAAAAAAAAATAGAGCGCCTTGGCAACGAGTTTGTCCTTGTCAGTTCGGTGCGGCGTCTTGTGGCAGCAACACCTGGGGATTTCGACGTAACAGGCGTTCTTGGCAGGCAGACGGATGGCTATCTGTTTTTGAGCTCCCCGCAGGTCACGGAGGACAATCTGGTAATTCCCGAAGGTTTTCCTCTGGAAAGCAAGGTGCGGGCCGTGTGTGCGGAAGGTGACGTATGCCGGGTTCGAGGCAAAGGCACGCGAGACCCCTCATGGTGGCAGATGGTCATGCCCTCGGAATTGCACGAGGTGGAACTGGTGCGGCGCGCCCGTCTGGTGACGGTGGAAATGACGGGTGTCTATTCCGGCGGCAGCATGGGCAATTTCGATATCGTCGGGGACGAGGAGGACCAGTTTCTCGACGGGTTGGAGCGGTTCGCGCATACCCCCGTGGGGCGCACCATGCCTTCCTGCGAGCGGTACCGGGTGGTCGCGCTGGTACGGGATACCGATCCCCATCGCGTGGTGGACCTGCTGGCCGTGGGCTGCGCCCGTCCGTACCCGGATGACATTCCTGCGGCGGTGGAGGGTGGGCCGCAATAAGCGGCGCATGCCGATGGCAGGTGGGCTCAGGAAAGGATGCCGCCAGGCAACCGGCGCAGGTCGCGGGCTGTTGCCGGGGACTGGAACATGGAGCGAAGCCACGCAAACGGGCCGAAGGAGTGATCCTTCGGCCCGTGGTGTTTGCAGGAGATGGGGTGACGTGGACGCGCAGGCCGGGGCGCGGGCTACCGCCCCAGCGGGTCGGTGTCGCTTTCCGGCGCGAAGAAGAAGGCGGCGTCGAAGGGGCCGAAGCTGCCGGTGTCGGCCATGATGGTGAAGAACTCCACCCTGCCGTAGCGGCGCAGGCGCTCCTCGGTCACGCCGTTGCGGGCGTAGTAGTCCGCGCGGGGCTGCGGGTTGCGGGTTTCCGTCAGGTCGTACACGGCCTCGTCGGTTTCGCCCCAGGCGTGCAGCACCCATTTGCCGTGCAGGTGCAGCCAGGCGTGCACCACGCGGCAGTCCTCGCATTCGCTGGCCACTTCCAGCGCGGCGTCGAAGCAGGACGGGCGGTGCGCCCCGGCGGCGCACTGGCAGTCGTGGTCATGGGCGTGATCGGGGGCATGGTCGTGTCCGCAGCCGCAGGCGTCGGCTTTGGGGGGCTGGAAAGGATTGTGGCTGTGCATGGCGTATCCTTGCGCGCCGCAGGGCGGCGGTGGTGCGTGACGGTGATTGCGCGCGTGTCGGCAGGGGCCGCGCGCGGTGGCGCAGGTGTCTACACTGCCCGGGCCGACCCGGTGACGGTGCGCTGAAAGGGTGGTGCGCGTCAAGATGGCGGCGTGAGCAGCATCCGTACGACGGTCATTCCCCGGCGGCATCCCCTTCGCCCAGCGCCAGCAGGGCCGCCCCCAGGGCGTTGCCCACGTCGTAGCGGGCCGGAAAGGTAACCGTTGTGCCCAGCGCCCGCGCCACGGCTGGCAGCAGGTGGCGCGACGCCGCGCCGATGCCCACCATGGGCACCCCCAGCGACACGTT
>NZ_VSMK01000200.1 GCF_011682075.1 Nitratidesulfovibrio liaohensis | reverse complement strand
GCCCGGCCAGTCCGGTGGACTGCTCCACCAGGCGCACGGCCTCGTCGGTGGCGGCACGGCTGCGGGCCACGCCCGCGCGGATGGCCTCGACAAAGCCCACCACCTCTCGCGTGGCCTGCATGGTCTTTTCGGCCAGCTTGCGCACCTCGTCGGCCACCACGGCAAACCCGCGCCCGGCGTCGCCGGCACGGGCAGCCTCGATGGCCGCGTTCAGGGCCAGCAGGTTGGTCTGGTCCGCGATGTCCTCGATGACTCCGATGATGCGCCCCACGCCCTCGGCCTGGGTGCCCAGTTCGCCCATGTCGTGTTCCAGCACGCGGGCCTGCTCGGCCACGCGGTTGATGCACGCCACGGCTTCTTCCACCACGGCCGAGCCCTGCCGGGCCTGCTCGTGGGCGGTACCGGCCAGATCTGCGGCGGAACCGGCATTGCTGGCCACCTCCATGACGGTGGCGTTCATCTGCTCCATGGCAGAGGCGCTTTCCACGGCCAACCCGCGCTGCTCGTCGGCACCGCTGCTGGCCTCTTCCACCTGCTCCGACAGTTCGCCCGATGCGGAGGACACCCGCGCGGAAACCTGCCGCGCCGCCTCCGCGGCGCGGGAGATACGGCCGTGCTGTTCTTCTATGCGGGCCTGCTGGCGCTGCATTTCGGTAACATCGGTGTACACGCTGAACGCGCCGATGAGGTTGCCGTCCAGGTCCAGCAACGGCGCCGAATCCACCACCACGTGCACCTGCCCGCCCTTGCGGCTGTCCATCGCTACCCGCTGTCCGGTGTGCGCGGTGCGTTCGCGCAGCACACGGTCGGTCACGGTATCGCGCTGGGGCTCGCCGAACATCAGGTCACCCACGGTCTTGCCCGCCTGGGCCTCGGGCGTGCCGTCCAGATCCAGCATGCGCAGCAGGGCCGCGTTGCAATAGCTGACGCGACCGTCCGTGCCCGCCACCAGAAAGGGCAGGGTCATGCCGCTCAGGATGCCCTTGGAAAAGCCCAGTTCCTTCTTCAGGCCACCCACCATGCCGTGCAGGTTTGCGGCCAGGCGGGCCAGTTCGTCGTGCCCGCCCACGGCAAGGTCGGCGTTCAGGTCGCCCCCGGCAATGGCCGTGCTGGCCTCGGTGATGCGCTGCACCCGGTCCACGATGGCCCGCCGAATGAACAGGATGACCCCGGCCAGCAACGCCACCAGCCCCGCCGCCGAGATGCCCGCGCTTTCCAGAATGCGCCCGTTTACCCCGGCCAGAATGGGCGTGACGTCCTGCATTACCACCAGTTGCCCCAGCAGCGGTTGCAAAGCGCCATGGCAGTGATGGCACGAGGGTTCGTTGCGGATGCCGACAACATGCGCGAACACCGATCGGCCGTCCCGCTCGAACAGCAGCGACGATTCCAGCGCCTCGCGCCGGGCGCGGCCGGTCAGGTCGCGCAGGCCGGGGTCGGTCAGTACCTCGACCAGGTCGCGCCGTTCCGCCTCTGGCCGGGTGGAATAGGTGATGTTGCCGTTGAAACTGGCCAGATGCACCGTGGTGTCGGCGTAATGACGCGCCAGTTCGGCGAATTCGGCGCGGGTGCCCGCGTCGTTGCCCAGCAGCATGGGCCGGTCGATGGCCCGCTTGATCATGGACGATTCGCGGGTGACCCCGGCCTCCAGTTCTTCCAAGGCGGCATGGCGCTGGCGCCACGCCCCGGTGCCTATGATGACCGCAAACACGCTGACGGCGATGACCGTCACCAGAAGCGAGGTGCGCAGGCTGAGCGACCGCGCGAGAGTCCCCCCCATGGTGCCTCCCTAGTGCGCGCCACTGTGCAGCAACGGCTTGAAGCCGAACGAGCGCACCCGGCTTGCGTTGTGGCAGCCTTCGCAGGTGGCCATGGTGGGCTTGCCGATAAGCGAAGGATCACCGGCGTCGGCGTGGGCCGCCCCGGGCCCGTGACAGGTTTCGCAGCCCACGTCGGCGAATTGCGGGGTGGTGGCGTAGTCCACAAAGCCGCCCTTGCCGTACCCGGTCACGTGGCATTCGTAGCAGCCGCGCAGTTCTTCCGGCGTCAGCTTGGGGGCCATGGTGGCCACGCTCTTCCACGATTTGGCCTTCTTGGAATGCTTCTGAAACTTCTCGTATTCCCCGGCGTGGCAGGGCTGGCATGCGGCGCTGCCCACATAGGACGAGGCCGCCCGGACAGACGTGGGCTCCGTGGCCGCCATCACCCCCGCAAGGACGGCCAGAAAGCACAGGACGCTGATTGATCGGACGCGGATCATGGGTCTCCCCGAAAACAGGCGATTTCCTTCTTGCGCGAACCCGCCCGTTTGTGAAAAATAGCACGGAAAATGTGGGCTCGTACTAGGGCAATTGCCGTCGCACGTCAATGTTGACGTGCGGCTTTCCTTTATAATGGTGCAAACATCAATGCCAAACAAAAAAACGCGCAGCCTGCCATGGGGGCGGACCGCGCGTTTTGACGTAGTGGCGTGACGACGACTACCCCTGCTTCAATTCCTCCACCAGTCGTTTGAGCACCTGCGACTGGTTGGCCAGCTCGTTCACGGCGGTTGCCGCCTCGCGCATGGCCTGGGCCGTTTCTGCCGAAATGGCGCTTACCTGTTCCACGGCACGGTTGATCTCTTCGCTGGCCGCGGACTGCTGTTCCGACGCGGTGGCGATGCCCCGCACCTGATCGGCCGCCGCATCGACGAAGCGCACGATCTCGCGCAGCGATTCGCCCGATCGGCGGGCAAGGTCGGTAGCGTCCTCGATGGTGCCCACGGACCGGTCCACGTGCTCCATGTTGGTGCGCGTGCCCTGCTGGATGCCGCGCACCGCCGCGCCCACTTCCTGGGTGGCATGCATGGTCTTTTCCGCCAGTTTGCGCACCTCGTCGGCCACCACGGCAAAGCCGCGTCCGGCGTCGCCCGCGCGCGCCGCCTCGATGGCGGCGTTCAGCGCCAGCAGGTTGGTCTGGTCGGCTATATCACTGATCACGTTCATGATCTGGCCGATGGATTCCGCCTGGCGCCCCAATTCCTCCATGTCGCGCTTCAGCGCCAGCGACTGCTTCTGCACCTGCCCGATGCCGTCCACCACCTGCCCCACGATGGTCGCGCCCTCGTCGGCCATGCGGCGGGCGTTTTCCGAAACATCCGCTGCCCCGCCCGCGTTGCGGGCCACCTCAAGCACGCTGGCGTTCATTTCTTCCATGGCCGTGGCGGTTTCCGCCACCCGGCGCGCCTGTTCCTCGGTACCCCGGTCCGACTGTTCGATCTGGGCGGACAGTTCCTCCGACGCGGAAGACACCACTTCCACCACGCCCTCCAGCTTCTGCGCAGCCTGCAACATACCCTCTCGCCTGGCGCTTTCGGCCTGGCGGCGGGCCTCGTCGGCCTCGCGCATGGCGGCCAGCGCCTCCTGTTCCTTGGCGGCGGCCTGGCGGCTCTTGTCCTCCGCCTCGACGATCTTGGACTTGAGGGTGCTCACCATCTGCTGCATGGCGTCGTACACACCCTTGTACTTGCTGGCCCGGAACTGCACTTCAAGGTTGCCCGCCGCGATCTGGCGCGAAACATCGTACAGGTAGCCGGGGTCTTCACCCAGTTGCCCCATGGTGGAGCGGATGATGTACAGCGTAGCGGCAATGCCGAGAAGCATCGAAACCAGCATGAGAACGAGGTTGACCAGGCGGGCTCTGGCGGCACTGTCTTCAACCTGTTGCCCGGACGCCTGAGACCCCTTGTCGTTCAGCTCCACCAGTTCCATTATCCCTTGCAGGGCCGAACGGAATGCGGGCCGGGCCTTGCGCACGGACACCTCGCGGGCCTCTTCCGTCTTCATGGCCCGCGACAGGGGAATGATCTGGGGCAACACGGCAAGATAGGCGTCCGCGTCCACCTTCATCTTTGTATAGATGCGCCGCTCTTCATCACTGGAAATGAGTTGCTCGTACTTGCGTGCCTTGTCGGAAAAATCTGCACGGGCTTTTTCCATGGCCCGTTCCTCGTCGTCCATGGCGGCATCAGTATCCGCGACAATGTGCTGCAATTCCGCACGACGTACGGAGTTCAACGCCGCCCGCATCTCGCCCAAGGACTTGATGCTGGGCAGCCAGTTGGTGGTCACATCCTTCACATCGGTGAGAATATCGCCGAACATGTAATTTCCGTACATTCCCAGCACGAGCATCAGCACAAGCAGTGTACCGAACGCCCCGGTAAGTTTGGCAGAAAGCTTCATGGACAGAGCTCCTTGTGCAGCCTGCGGCATGTTTCTGAGGATCGGCGTTGGCATGACCACGCGTCGGTTCTGATCGCCCGAAAACATCCCTTGTTCGCAGGGGGGACATTTCCGGTACTCATACTCGCAAGAATCGTTGTTTTTCGACATTAGATTCTTGGCGACATGCAGTTTGCGCTCACTACATCGCAACAAGCCACCGCAAAAGATGAAAAACGACGTCCACGGACAGGAATGGGCTGGCCCGAAAACGAAACCGCCCGCCGGAGGGAACGGCGGGCGGCTGGGGAGAACCAGAAGCTGTTCGCGGATTCGTGAGAAGCCGGAGCAACCTCCGGAACTGATTTGGCTGCTTGGGGGTTGTTTCCAATTTAGGTTTTTCGTTCGTTGGCAAGAAAAACGAGTCTGCCAAGAGGGAATGCGGTAGCCGTTAGGCGAGCGCGTAGCGCGAGTCTTAGTAAGCGTCACATCACCTCCTTCTACCGCCCTCGTTTGAAATCCTGCATGCTCATCCTCCAATCAAGGAGGTGCGGGTATGCCGTCGAATCGCAGGCGAAGGTCGAAAAAGGAGTCTTATTGGCGGG
>NZ_VSMK01000199.1 GCF_011682075.1 Nitratidesulfovibrio liaohensis | reverse complement strand
AGACCAGCCCACGGGGAAGGGCACGTCGTCGAAACGGCGCCGGGCCAGGGCCTCGGGCCGGTCACCGCCCCTTTCGGGACGATCGGTACGTTCCAGCGGGCGCACCAGGTGCACCACGTGCAGCGTCAGGCCCAGGGCGTCGTGCACCGCGTACAGGGTGACCGAGGCCAGCATGGTGCCGCCGTCGCCGCGCAGGAAGCGCTTGCGCACGCTGCCGCCCTCGTCCTGGCCGGAGGCCACGCGCAGGAACAGCGCCAGCACGTCGGCAGTGCCTTCCAACCCCACCATGCGGGCGCAGAACAACGAGGGAATGTTCTCCGGGCCGCAGCCCAGCAGATCGGCCATGCGGTCGTTCATGTACAGCAACTGGCCCGCCGGGTCGAACACGCACACGCCGATGCCCGCCGCGCCGAACTGCGCGGCCAGGTCGCCATGGGGCCAAAGCCTGTCGGGCAGGGAACGTTGCGGCGCGGATTCCTGCGCGGCCGGGGCGGGGGCGGAAGCGGATTCGAAGGCCTCCGGCACGGGCGGCGCCCCCAGTTCTTCCTGCAGCTCACACGGTGCGGGCTTGCCCAGCATGGCGGCCAGGTCCGGCAACCCGGCGAACAGGCCGTCACCGGCTGCGCAAAGGGCGGACGGCAGCGGCGACAGCGAGGGTAGTGGCACCCCGTGCGCCTGATACGGCGAACACGGCTGCTGCGATGGGGATGATGGGGGCGGGGCATGCGCCGGGGGCGTGTCCGACAGAGCAACGTGCCGGGGCGCGTCCGGCTGACTGAAGTGCTGGGGCGCTTTTGGGCTCGTCATGCCCTCGACCATGTCGGAGCGTTCCGGATCGGCATGCGATTCGGCTGCGCCGGACACGGGGTGTGCACCGGAAGATTCGCGCAACACGTCTCCCCCTGCGGACCGAAGCCCGGCTCATCGACGGTTTGCGATACAGGGCCGGATGTACCGGCGGGGCCGCGTGCCGCCCGGGCACGGCTCTCATGGCCATGCGGCGGCGTACACTGCGCGGGCAATGACCGTCGGGCATGACGGGCATCGGGTCGTCCTCGGCATTGTCCCCTCGCCGCGGGCGACAGGCGCCCACCCAGTCCATCGCCTACCGGTAACCTTGAAAAATGGCAAGAAGGCCACGCGGTACGAAATCCGCGTGTTCCCGGACCGGGGGTGCTCCCGTTGCCGCCCCTATCCGCCGCTCTTTTCCTCCGGGGGGGCGGTTGCGGCGCCACCGGCCCCTTGCGCCCTGCGGTCCGGCACCGGACAATTTACCCCATTCGCCGCCTGCGGGGCCAGAATGTCGCGGTATTCCTCTCCGTACAGGTTCAGCATGACCATGGTGAAGCTGAGAATGAGCGGGCCGTAGATGATGCCCGCCATGCCGAAGGTCTTCAGCCCGCCCAGGATGGACAGGAAGATATAGAACACCGAGGCCCCGGAACTGCCGCGCATGAAGTAGGGCCGCAGGAAGGAGTCCGCCCCGGCCACCACCAGCGAGCACCACAGCACAAGGAACACCGCGCCCTTCCACTGCCCCATCAGCAGCAGGTATATGGAGGCCGGTCCCCACACCAGGCCCGTACCCACCACCGGCACCAGCGAGGCAAAGCCCATCACCGTGCCCCAGAACAGGCCGGGCATGCCCACGATGGCCATGCCAAGCCCCCCCAGCACCCCCTGCACCACCGCCACCAACAGACCGCCCACCAGCACGGCGCGGGCCACCCGGCGCAGGCTCTGGATGATCATGTCCTCCTGCTCCTCGCGCAGGGGGCAGAGGTACTTCACCCCGTCCACCATGCGCTTGCCGTCCTTCAGCATGAAGAACATCACCAGAAGCAGCAGCAGAAAGTGCAAGAAGAACAACATGGTGTTCCCCAACACGTACGAGCCCCACTGGATCAGCGTCTGCCCTGCCGTACGCGACAACTGCAGCAGGCTGGTCTGGAAGTCGATGTGGCTCAGGTCGATGAACGGCAGGTTCACCCGCACCCACTCCAGCCACGGCTCCAGGTTCGATTCCGACATCAGTTCCGCCGGCCCGCCGCCGCTCAGCCACTTGTTGATGGCCGTCACCGTCTGCATGCCCTGGGGAATCAGCAGCGCCACGAACACGCACAACGGAATGACGATGCACACCACCAGCCCCGTCAGCACCAGCAGCGCGGAAACGATGGAACTGCCCCGCACCAGCGGCTTGCAGCGCAGGTACAGGGGATAGCAGATGGCGGAGAACACCGCCCCCAGAATGAGGGTGTGCAGGAAGGATTCCACCAGTTGATAGGCCAGCCACAAGGCCAGCAACAGCAACAGGAAGAGAAAGTACGAAAACAGGTTGCGTGAGGCGGTGGTGCGATTTCCCTTGGCCGGAGTGGTATTCATGGATGGATGCCCGTTGGTGGGATGCTGCATGCGCGGCCAGCGTGCCGTGCAGCGGACAAGGTGAAATAAAGCGCCCGTGCGGCCCGTCCGTCAAGGTGCCCCGTCAAGGGGCCCCGTCAAGGCCACCCGGCAAGGCCGTGCCGCAGGCCCAGGGTGCAGAACATGGTCCGGGCATGGTCCGGGCATGGTCCGGGCATGGTCCGGGCATGGGCCGGGCATGGGCCGGGGGCGAAGCGGGTCCGGCCCTACATGGCGCCCGCTGGCTTGCCAGCCAGCCCGCAATAGCCTTCGTCGCCTTCACCGTTGCGCTGAGGATGCTTGAAGCGCCACATCATGCACTGGGCGCCGACGCAGAAACGCATCTTGTCGTCGCTGGTCTTCAGGAACGGACAGTAACGGAACTTGGCTTCGTTCTGCGGCATGATCATGGCTGCCTCCCCTGTTCCCCTGTTCCCCTGCTCTCTTGTCCCCTTGCGGGCACGGCCCGTCGCGTTCTGCCCGGCCTGCCCGTGCCCCTTACGGCAGGATGGGCAGTCGGTCTGGAGGGACTGACCGGAATGATACGCAAGACAGGTGCGGAATGCATCCGTTTTCACGGGCACCCCTGTGGAAAGCGTGGCGCCTGCCGATAGGAAGGATACGGGGTGAATCATCCCCCGCAAAGGAGGTGCGCCATGCGGATAGACCAGTTCACCGGTGGCGCGGAGGGCATCCTGAACGTGCTGGAGCAGACCCGCCTGATGCAACAGGACGGGCAGCAGCTTGCGGGCATTCAGGCAGACGCCCTTCCCCGGCAGGAACGCCGGGACGCCGGGCAGACGCAGACCGAGTCTCCCGTGGCCGTGCGCGGCCTTGGAGAGCACGTGGACGTCACCGTCTGACGCGCGGGCCCAATGGGCACCGGGGTGCGCCGTGGCGGAACGGTTCCGCTGCGGCGCACCCGACCTTTACGAGAGCAGGCGCATCAGGTCGTCAAGCCCCGTGGCGGGGTCGAACGCCCCCAGGTCGTGTCCATCCGGTGGCCTGTGCGTCATGCCATCTTCCGCCGGGTCCAGCGCGGCGGGACGGCCCAGCACGGCCAGGCACATCCGGTCCATCAGGCGCACCCTGCGGCGTGCCTCCGCCGCATCCAGAGCCGGGGCGTGCACCCCTTGCAGCATCAGGATTTCCATGTTCAGGCGACCCAGCCGCTCGGTGAACTCGTCCGCCTCGCGCGCGGCACGGGCCAACCGTTCGCGCCGCGCGGAAAGGGCCGAGTGCGCGCTCTTGCCAGGCGGCAGGTCGTGCAGCAGATCCAGCCACAGGGCCAACGTCTCGATGTAGCCGGGGTCGGACGGGGGCATGCGTCGGATGAACCGCAGCACCAGTTCGGGGCGGCTTTCGCGGGCAGATCCGAGGGAACTGCCGGTGGAAGCGACCAACGGGGCAGGCGCGGCTTCCGCCAGGTCGAACCGGGCATCGCGCAGGGCCAGGCGCACCGCCAGGGCCTGTTGTTCCGGCAGGTGTTCCGCCACGGCGGCGGCCATGGGCGCGGGAATCACCCGGTCCAGCCGCAGGCGGCGCACCAGCTGGGCCATGGCCCAGCTGGGCACGGGCAGGATACATCGGACGGAGCCGGGCATGGAGCCGGGGGCGGGCGGGCCGGACGTGTTCAACGTATGGGGCGCACAGGATGTCTGGCCTGGGTACGGGGGGGTGGGCAGGGTACCGGATGTGCCGGAAACTTCGGGAACCTCAGACACGTGCAGCACAGCGGTGGCGTCCGGCGGCAACACGGCCAGCACCGCCTCAGCAAGGCGGGCCGATGGCGCGCCGGGGTCGGATGCGCCCGGCGCATCTTCGTCAGACTGCGACGCCAGCAGCCGTTCGACCGACACGCGCAAGGCGGTGTCCGGGTACAGCAGGTATTCCAGCGCGACTTCGGCGGCAGCGCCGGGGGTATCGGGAGTATCCGGGTAATCCGGAATGGCTGGAGAGTGGGGAGCGGCCTGCACTTCCGATTCGGCCCCCAGCAACGAGGCCAGCCGCGCGGCGACCTCCATCGCGCACAGGCCCGCAAGTCCCGACACGCCCAGTTGGGCCTCCAGAAACGTGCGGGCAGGGGCATCCAGGCGCACCCCGCTGGCCAGCCAGCGGAGGATGGCATCGGCAATGCGCCAGGCTCGCGGATCCGGCATGCTGTCGTCCCCGACAGGAACGGCAGGGATGACGGGGGCGGGGGCGATGGGGACGACGGAGGCAGCGACCGCCAGCGTGGTCGGGTTGGCACCCCCTGACGCGGCATCCCGCCTGATCGCCCCTGTCAAACCGGGGGCCTGAGTCGCATGACTCACGCGAGCCGGGCGGGCACCAAGAGACGCGGGAGCACAGGCGGCCAGACGCGCCCCCCGCTCCCCGCCACGCGGGGCCGTGACACCGGCGTGGCGGTC
>NZ_VSMK01000198.1 GCF_011682075.1 Nitratidesulfovibrio liaohensis | reverse complement strand
ACCATGACCACGTCGCGCCCGGCGCGCATCAGGGCCAGGGCCAGACGGGCAGCCCCGCCCATGCCGCTGCGGGCCACCTCTATCCGCAGGGCCTCTGCCAGGGCATGCGCCCCGACGGAATGGCCGCCGCCGGATGCGGGTACGGCAAGGCCGGACGCAGCCAGCCGGGATGTCAATTGCTCGAAATTCACGGTGCCTCCGTGCCCCCGCGCGGCAATGCCCTTCACGCCCCATCAGCAGGGGGGCGTAACGGTGCGCAGGTGAACGGCAAAAGGCCGCTTCGCCCCTATTGCGCGCGGCGCGGGCACGGGGGAAGACGGCGTGGTTGTCGTGTGGTGCGCGCGGCGCGTGCCGTGCGCAGGGCGGGACCTTACCCGGTTCGGTCATGCGGCGCAATGGTCCGGCTCACACCCGGTTCATACCAGCCATGCTGCGCAATGGCCTGGATCCTGCCCGTCATGCGGAAAAAGGGCCCGGTCCGCCACCCCCTTCCAATGCGCAGCGCCCCGAGGGCCGAAGCCGCCGGGGCGCGTGCGAGAACGGGGGAAATGCCTAGATGTGGCCCAGGATGCTCATGTCGTCGTTGGACAGCAGCTTGTCGAGGTCCAGCAGGATCAGCAGGCGATCCTGCAACTTGCCCACGCCGCTGATGTACTCCGACTCCAGCCCGGCAACCACCGGTGGCGGCGGCTCGACCGTGCTCGCGGGAATGCGCAGCACTTCCGAAACGGAATCCACCACGAACCCGACAATCATGTTGTTGATCTCGATGACGATGATGCGGGTATGCTTGTCGTGGCTCTTGGAGTCGAGACCGAATCTGCGGCGCAGGTCGATGATGGGAATGACCTTGCCGCGCAGGTTGATGACGCCCTCGACGAACTCCGGCGCGCGGGGAACCTTGGTGATCTCCATGGTGCGGATGATTTCCTGCACCTTGAGGATGTCCACCCCAAATTCCTCATCGCCGATACTGAACGTTACGAGTTGCAGCAGTTCATCATCCTGCTTCTTCTGCGTTGCATCCATGACCAGCTCCTTGGTGCGGGTAGCGACAGTTGCGGCAGTCCGGGCGACGAACGCCGCGACCGCACGCACAATCCTATGCGGAATCATCTTTCAAGGCAAGCGACACCCCCGCCCCATCTTCCTTTCGATGTGCCGCATTGCGGCCATGGGGCTTGATAATCATGCCGCCGTGGCGTAAAAGGTGGCTGCACAGCCCAACCAGTCCGTTTGCCCCGTAACGCCACGCGCACTCCGCGCGTTGGCCGTGCGCCATGTGCGCGCACGCGGGCAGCAGGGACCTGCCGAGCGCACCCCATCCAGAGGTGGTCGCGCCGGTGCAAGCATGCGGAAACGGTGACGCCACCGGACCGCACGGGCGGGTGCACGAGCGACCAATGACGCCCGAGAGAGGCAGGCGGCCGGCCCGGCGACCGCCCCGGCACCACAATGTCCACCGATGCGGAGGAATGCTGCCGATGGCGCATATGTTCCCCTTCCCCGACGACCTGCCCCTCGCCCTGCAAATCAAGGCTCTCGGTGACGAGGAGTTGCTCGACTTCTGGGAGGAGACCCAGTTCCTCGAAAAATTTCTGGAAGAAGACTTCAACGTGCAGCCGCAGCACTCCGTGGAGTACGAACGGCTGATCCTGCAGGAACTGCAACTGCGATCCTGTAGACGCAGCCTGGACCGGCGCCCCTAGGCAACACGCCAGACGCCGCCCAGGCACACCCGTCATCGGAGCCGCCAGCCGGAACCTGATGCCGGCAACGCGGAAAGGGCCGCATCCCGACCATGGGATGCGGCCCTTTCCGCGTTGTGCGCCCTGCACGGACGAACCGCGGGCGGAGAAGAACGACGGACGGTTGCGAGCAGGCGGCGGGAGAGCGGACAGCCCACAACCTGTCCCGAGTTGTCCAACCGCGCCGAATCAGGTCAACCGGGCATGCCACCCCTTCCATACAGCGGCAATCGGCCACGGCTGGCAGCCGCACCCGCGCCGATGACACACACCCGTCCAATGCAAAGGCCCCCGCCGGAATCTCCGACGGGGGCCTTACATATTCAATGTCGCCCGGCTACAGGCTGGCGGCGCGGCCCACGCAGAAGTAGGCAAAGCCCTGCTCGCCCATGAACGACGGGGAATACAGGTTACGGCCATCGAACAGCACCGGCGCGGTCAGCAGTTCCTTCACCCGCTCGAAGTCGGGGTTGCGGAACTGGTTCCACTCGGTGACCACCAACAGCGCCTGGGCGCCCCGGCAGGCCTCGTACTGACTGCTCACGATCTCCACCAACGGGTTGTCGCCGATGAGCTTCGCGGCGTTCTCCGATGCCACCGGGTCAAAGGCCCGCACCCGCATGCCGTGGTCGGTCAGGTCCTTGATGATGGACAGAGCCGCCGCCTCGCGCATGTCGTCGGTGTTGGCCTTGAAAGCCAGGCCCCACAGGGCCAGCGTCTTGCCCGCAACCCCGCCCTGCGGCGCGAAGTAGTCGCGCACGCGCCGGGCCATGGACACCTTCTGGCGGGCGTTGACGTCTTCCACGGCGTCCAGCAACTGCGGCACGGCCCCGGCTTCGCGCGCGGTGTGGATCAGCGCCTTGACGTCCTTGGGAAAGCACGAGCCGCCGTAACCCACGCCGGGGTAGATGAAATGGTAGCCGATGCGCTGGTCCGAGCCGATGCCGATGCGCACCTCGCGCACGTCGGCCCCCACCTTTTCGCAGATACCGGCGATTTCGTTGATGAACGAAATCTTGGTGGCCAGCATGCAGTTGGCGGCGTACTTGGTCATTTCCGCGCTGCGGGTGCCCATGACGATGAGTTTGTCGCGGCTGCGGGCAAAGGGTGCGTACAATTGGCGCAGATATTCGGCGGAGCGTTCATCCTCCGTGCCCACCACCACGCGGTCCGGCTTCATGAAGTCGTTCACCGCGTCGCCTTCCTTGAGAAATTCGGGGTTGGACACCACGTCGAAGGCGATGTCCGCGCCGCGCGCGGCCAGTTCCTCGCGGATCAGGCCGCGCACCCGGTCGGCGGTGCCCACCGGCACGGTGGACTTGTCCACCACGATGAGCGGGCGGTGCATCAGGCGGCCTATCTCGCGAGCCACCTGGTCCACGAACGACAGGTCGCACGATCCGTCCTCGCGCGAGGGGGTGCCCACGGTGATGAACACGAACTGGGCGCGCTCAAGGCCCTGTTCCAGGCTGGTGGTGAAGACCAGGCGTCCTTCCGCGTGATTGCGGCGCACCAGTTCCTCAAGGCCGGGTTCGTAGATGTGCACCTTGCCGGCGGTCAGGGTTTCCACAACGGCGGGGTTCACGTCGACGCAGCAGACGTTGTTGCCCATTTCAGCAAAGCAGGCGGCGCTAACCAGACCGACGTAGCCGGTGCCGACAATGCAGACGTTCATGCGATCCTCGTTATGTTTCGTGCGGGATATGCGAATGTGTGGGCGGCAGTGGCTACCGCCGATGATTGAGTGGTCATCTGATATACGCCCCCTGCCCTACATCGCAGCCCCGTCGTTCGTCAACGGATGAGCAAGCGCCACTGCACACATGAATGATGGGCGAACGGCACAAGCCCCCCCCACAGACACGGCACTCAGACGCCGCGCCCCGGTACCCGGCCCCAGATTTCGATCAGACGCCGACCGGACGTTGCGCCCTTGACTTCACGCCCGCCAGGGTGTGAAAATCCCGCACATTCGGTATGTTCACCCAAGGAGCCACCATGCCCGTTCTCGTCGTCAACGTGGACCACGTCGCCACCCTGCGCCAGCAGCGCAAGGGCAAGGAACCGGACCCGCTCACCGCCGCCCACCTGTCGGAACTGGCGGGCGCGCGCGGCATCATCGTGCATCTGCGCGAAGACCGCCGTCACATCCAGGACCACGACGTGGAATTGATGGCTCGTACCCTGAAGACCCGCCTGCACCTGGAAATGGCCGCCACCGAAGAAATGCAGGCCATTGCCCTTGCCCGCCAGCCGTACATGGTTTGCCTGGTACCCGAAAAGCGCGAGGAACTGACCACCGAGGGCGGGCTTGCCGTGGCCGGGCGCGAGGCGTTCCTGAAAGACTACCTGGCCCCCATCCACGCCCGGGGCATCCTGTCCAGCCTGTTCATAGAGGCGGACGAGGCGCAAGTGCGGGCCGCAGCCGCCATCGGCTGCCCGTACATCGAACTGCACACCGGCCACTTCGCCGACGCCCCCACCCGCGCCGCCCAGCGGGCCGAACGCGACAAGATCGTGCGGGCCATCGGCCTTGCCCGTTCGCTGGGGCTTGGCGTGAACCTTGGTCACGGGCTGAACTACGACAACATTTACGAGTTCGCGAACGTGCCGGGCATCAGCGAGTTTTCCATCGGCCATTCCATCGTTGCCCGCGCGGTGTTCACCGGGTTCGAGCGCGCCGTGGCCGACATGGCTGCCATCATTGCCCGCTTTCCGGCGTAGGCTCTGTTTCTGAAGTGTCTTTTCGTCCGTTGGCTTCCGACCCGAAGGGCGCAAAGCGTGGCCGTTAGGCGAGAACGCGAGCCTTACGCCCATCGATCGCAATTCAGAAACAGCGCCAACCACGCCCCGCCTTTGGCACACGGCGAACCCAACGCAGTCCATCTATTATGATGCACCAGCCCGCACACACCGGAGACAGCGCATGATTGTGGGCCTCGGCATCGACATCGCGGAGCTTTCGCGCATCGCCAGGGCCTGGGAACGCCACGGTCGGCGTTTTGCCGCGCGCGTGCTGCACCCAGCGGAACTGGCCTGCCTGCCCGCCGCGCCCGTGGCCTTTCTGGCCGCGCGCTTCGCCGCCAAAGAGGCCGCCGTCAAGGCGCTGGGCACCGGCTTCTCGCAGGGCATCGGCCCGCGCGAC
>NZ_VSMK01000208.1 GCF_011682075.1 Nitratidesulfovibrio liaohensis | reverse complement strand
GGGCGTCTTCGCCGCAGCGGGGGGCGGTGGCCATGTCGGGCCAGGCACCATAATACCCCACGGCCGACGCCTGCACCAGCACCGCCGGAGGCACCGCCGGAAGGCCCGCGCCGTTCATGGCGCCCAGTGCCGCGGCCACTGCCTGCCCGGCCGCCACGCGGCTGTCCACGATGCGTGCCTTGCGCTGCGGCGTCCAGCGGCCCCCGGCAATGTTTTCACCCAGCAGATTGACCACCGCCTGCGCGCCCTCCAGCAGGCGGGTCAGCGATTCCGGGTCGCGTCCGTTCCATGGTGCGTGGACGATGCCGTGCACCACGGCGGCGCGCGGCGCGCGTGAGGGGATGGTGACCGTATCGCCCCGCGCCAGCAAGGCACGGGCGAGGGCCGAACCGATGAAGCCCGTGCCCCCAAGGATGACGACGTGCATGCAGAGACTCCGTGGCGTGTGCCGCAGTGGGCGGGAAAAGGTGCCGCAGCCGCGCACCATGCGCGGTCACGGAGTACCGGTATACGTTCCCTTATGCCACAGGAAGCTCGACGGTGACAACGGTGCCGGAGTTTCCGGGGGTGCGCTGCGCGGGGGACGCGCCGGGCGTCTCGGGCATGTCTTGCCGCATCGGTCCATCCGGCCCCTCTGGCGCGCGGGGGGCGGCATGGGCGCGCACGTAGCCGCGGTGATCCGACACCACCGACTTCACGATGGTCAGGCCAAGGCCCGTGCCGCCCTTCTTGCGCGAAAAGTAGGGTTCGAACAGGCGCGAACGTTCTTCCGGCGTCAGGCCGGGTCCGTTGTCGGCCACGTCCACCCGCACCAGGTTCAGGGCCGTGTTGTGCACGGCGGTGATGGTCACCGCGCCGTCGGTGCGGCCTTGCAGCACTTCCGCCGCGTTGGTCAGGATGTTCAGGAAGGCCCGGTGCAGCGCTTCCTGGTCCATGGGCAGCACCGGCAGCGGCGCGGGAATGTCCAGCGTCCACGAGATGTTGCTGTGGCTGTTGCGGAACAGGGCGGTCAGTTCCTCCAGCAGCGGGGTGAGGTTGCCGGGCCGGGGTGTTACCTCCGGCAGCTTGGCGAAGGCGGAGAATTCTTCCACCATCTGTTGCAGGTGTTCCACCTGGCGTACGATGAGGTCGGTGCACTGGCCGAACACGGGGTCGCCCACGGCACCGGCGAACTTGCGTTCCAGCCGCTGGGCCGAAAGTTTGATGGGGGTGAGCGGGTTCTTGATTTCGTGGGCGATGCGCCGCGCCACTTCGCGCCAGGCGGCCATGCGCTGCATGCGCTCAAGCTCGGTGATGTCCTCGAAAACGGCCACGGCGCCCCGGTACTCGCCTTCGGGCGTGGTGAGGCTGACGGAGGTGAGCAGCAGCTTCAGGGCGCGGTCGCCCTTGCCGTATTCCACCTGTCGCTGCCAGCGGCGACCGGGCCGCGCGCGCACCTCGTCCAGCATTTCGCGGTTCAAGGTCGCGTCTTCGTCGGAAAGGAACTCGCGCGGGTCGCGGCCCACGATCGTGTCCGGCTCCACCCCGAACATGGCGCAGGCGGCGGCGTTGATGGTGGCCACCCGGTCGTCCGGGCCGAAAGAGACCACCCCCGCCGCGATGTTGTCGAGCACGGTGGCGATGTACCGGCTGCGCTCGCCGATCTCCACGTTCTGCAGGGCCAGCATTTCGTTGACGTCGGTGAGTCGGGTGCGGCTGACGGACAGGTCTTCGGCCATGCGGTTGAACGAGCGCACCAGCAGCCCCAGTTCGTCGGTGGACGCGTCTTCCAGCCGGAAGGACAGGTCGCCCCGCGCGATGCGCTCGGTGCCTTTTGCCAGGGCCAGGATGGGTGCGGTGAGTTCCTTGGAAAGCCGGAAACCGAACCAGATGGCCCCCAGGATGATCAGCACGCTGAGCACCGCGAGGATGAACAGGAACGAAACCTTCAGCGGCCGCTTCAGCGTTTTCAGCTTCTTGTAATCGTCGAAGCCCTGGGCGATGCGTTCCAGCTTCAGCATCACCCCTTCACCGATGGATTCACCCACCACCAGATAGCCGGTGCGGCCACCGTCCACGGCCAGCACCCCGAAGACGTAGTCGGCGCTCTCGCCCTTCCACAGCAGCGACACGTAGCGCTGTGCCGCCGCCTGGTCCCAGGCGATCCTGCGCCGGGCTTCCTTCCAGGTGGGGGCCAGGTCCGGCGGGGCGTGCCAGTTCTGCTCCACCTGTCCAGGGGTGACCACCCCGGTCAGCGACAGGCCGTATTCCTTGCGCTTGCGTTCCAGCAGGGTATCCATGGCCTGACCGCCCCAGGTCAGGTGGCGGTCGGCTATTTCCGCCACGATTGATTCGCCGCGCGCGCGCAACCGGTCGGCGGAGGCGGTGTAGAAGCTGCGCCCCACGTCCAGGGCACTGTCCAGCGAAATTTCCACCTGGTTGTTGAACCAGTAGTCCACCGAGGTGCCCACCACCCGGTTGGAGGCCAGGAACATGATCACCGTGGGCACCAGCGACAGGGCCATGAAGGCCAGCACCAGCCGGGTGCGCAGGTGCGAACCGAACACCCGGCGGCGGCGCTCGAGAATCAGCTTCACTCCGTTGCGCAGCACGATGAACAGCACCACCAGCAACAGGATGAAGTTGATGTTCAGCAAAACGAGGAAGATGTAGGAATCGACGCCGAACAGGTTCAGTTCGACCCAGGTGGCCACCAGCATGGCCAACAGCACGCCCGCCGCCCCGTAGATTTCGCGCTGGCGGCGCTTGCGTTCACGCGAGTCGCTGGGGTTCACCCGGATGACGCGCGGGATGTCCTGGTCATCGTGCGGATGGCGCTGATCCGGGAGCCCGGCAGAACCACGCTCGCCCGACTGTCCGTCTGGCGGGCGGCCGGAGGGCGGGTCGGGCGTTACGGTGGGGCGGGCCATGGGGGGGGCGGGGGGTCAGTAGGTGAAGTCCTGCGTGAAGGTCGCGTCGGGCACGACTTCCCAGGACCAGAAGAACAGGGTGCGCGAAAGCCAGGGCGGCACGTCGGTGTGGCGCAGGGACAGGGCCAGCGAAACACGGTGCGGCTCACCCTTTTCCAGCCCGGCGATGGGGGCCAGCGGCAGCACCAGGCGTTTCCAGGTGCCCTCCAGCAGGCGGCCAAGGTTTTTGTCGCGCCAGGGGGCCTCGCGGCCTTCCAGACGCAGCTCGAACTCGCGGGTCAGGGTGTCATGCCGCAGCACGCAGGCAAAGGTCTTTTCGGCCAGGGTCACGTCGGGCAGCACGCCCCGGCGGCGGGTGAGCGTGGCCGTGCCGCGCAGTTCCATTTCCGCGCCGTCCTTCAACAGGTCGCGCAGGCCATCGGGATCGTCCACGCCAACGCCCAGGCGCAGCACCAGAGTGCCGTCACGGGTTTCGATGGCGAAGGTATCGAGCACGAACTGGCGTGGGGGCGCGGCCTGTGCCGGGGTGGCGGCGGTCAGCAGGAAGAGGGCGAGCAGGATGCACAGAAGAAGGGGAGAGGCAAGGCCGTTGGCGGCGGACAGGGCGCGCACGCCAAAAGGCCGGACCGGGGCGGGCCGGTGCGGCTGGGAGCAGGAACGGCGAAGCAGGGAGTGCGGCGGCATTGAGTGTCCTTGTCGTGGATGCCCGCTCAAGGCACCACGTTTTCGCACAGCCGGGGAATGATGGCAAGACGGTGACGGTGGTTGGGTGGGGGAAGTGTTGTGCGTTGTTGGGCACGACTGTCTTCGTAGAAGCCGCGTTCATCAACGCATGACGTTTCCCTCGCTCTTCCTTCCCATCGCACAACAAGAAAAGGGCCCCCGCCCGAAAGCGGAGGCCCTGTCTTACCTTCTTAATGGCGCAAGCCCTGCCTAGAAGATGTCCACCAGCAGCGGATTGTCTTCCAGGTCTTCCAGGAACTTGTCCGGGCGTTCCTTCTGTTCCGGCACCGAGATGTCGGAGTGCACGTACTCGCGGTAGCCGGTCCCGGCGGGGATCAGGCGACCCACGATGACGTTTTCCTTCAGGCCGCGCAGGTAGTCCATCTTGCCTCGCAGGGAGGCTTCGGTCAGCACCTTGGTGGTTTCCTGGAACGACGCCGCCGAGATGAACGACGAGGTGGTCAGCGAAGCCTGTGTGATGCCGAGCACCAGCGGCTCTGCAGTGGCCGGGGTGCGGCCCTCGCCCATGGCGCGGGAGTTTTCCTGACGGAATTCGCCCTTGTCCACCTGCTCGCCCACCAGGAAGCTGGTGCCGCCCGGATCGAGCACGGTGATCTTGCGCAGCATCTGGCGCACGATGACTTCGATGTGCTTGTCGTCGATACCCACGCCCTGGAAGCGGTACACTTCCTGGATTTCGTCCACCAGGTAGCGGGCCAGGAACTTCTCGCCCTTGGTGCGCAGGATGTCGTGCAGTTCCGGATGGCCTTCGGTCAGCAGTTCACCGGCTTCCACGAAGTCGCCGTCGGAAACGGTGATGTGCTTGCCCTTGGGCACCAGGTATTCCTTGGCCTCGCCCGTTTCGGGGGTGACCACCAGCTTGCGCTTGCCCTTGGTTTCACCGGCAAAGGTGACCGTACCGTCGATTTCGGACACCACGGCCATGTCCTTCGGCTTGCGCACTTCGAACAGCTCGGCCACGCGGGGCAGACCACCCACGATGTCCTTGGTCTTGGACGATTCACGCGGCTTGCGCGCGATGATGTCGCCGGCCTGCACTTCCTGCCCGGCCTTCACCATGATCAGCGCGCCGACGGGCAGCGAATACGTGGCGGGCAGGTTGCCGCTGCGTATCTTGGGGTCGCCGTTCTCGTCGCAGATGGAGATGGACGGACGGAAGTTGGTGGTGCGGTATTCGATGATCGACTGCGTGGTCATGCGCGTCGCGTCGTCCATCTTTTCCTGGTAGGTCTTGCCCTCGATGATGTCGGTGAACTTGACCGTACCTTCCACTTCCGAGACGAACGGTTCGTTGAACGGGTCCCATTCGGCAAGGATGACGCCCTTCTTGATCTCGCTGCCGTCGGCGACGTTCAGGCGGGAACCGTTGGGCAGGATGTACTTTTCGCGTTCGCGGCCCTGGTCGTCCACGATGGCGATCTGGCCGCTCTTGCCAAGCACCATCATCTGGCCGTCGCGGTTGCGCACGGCCTTCACGCGCGACAGGATCACGCGGCCCGGGTGCTGCGACACGATGCTGGAACGTTCGATTTCGCGCGACGCGGTGCCGCCGATGTGGAACGTGCGCATGGTCAGCTGGGTGCCCGGTTCGCCGATGGACTGGGCGGCGATGATGCCCACGGTCTCGCCGATGTTGACGAGGTGGCCGCGCGCGAGGTCGCGCCCGTAGCAGCGGGCGCACACGCCGCGCTCGCTCTGGCAGGTCAGGGCCGAACGGATGGTCACCGTGCTGATGCCCGTGGCTTCCAGGGTCTGGGCCACGTTTTCGTCGATCAGCGTGTTTTCGGGGAACAGCAGTTCGCGGGTTTCGGGGTCGAACACGGGGTACAGCAGCACGCGGCCCAGCACGCGGTCGGCCAGGCGCACCTTGATGTCGCCGCCCTTGACGAAGTGGCCGATCTCGATGCCGTCCACGGTGCCGCAGTCAAGCTCGCTGACGATGACGTCCTGCACCACGTCCACCAGGCGGCGGGTAAGGTAACCCGAGTTCGCCGTCTTCAGCGCGGTGTCGGCAAGGCCCTTTCGCGCGCCGTGGGTGGAGTTGAAGTACTGCAGCACGTCGAGGCCTTCGCGGAAGCTCGAGGTGATGGGCGTTTCGATGATTTCGCCCGAAGGCTTGGCCATCAGGCCGCGCATGCCCGCAAGCTGGCGCATCTGGTCCTGGTTGCCTCGCGCGCCAGAGGTGGACATCATGAAGATCGGGTTGAAGCTGCTGTTGACTTCTTCCTTCCCGGTCTTGGGGTCCACGAGGATGTCGTGCGAGATTTCCTTGGTCATCTCGTTGGAGATGTCCTGGGTGGCCTTGGTCCAGACGTCCACCACCTTGTTGTACTTTTCGGTACGGGTGATGATGCCGTCGCGGTACTGGCGTTCGATGTCGTCCACCTCGTTCTGCGAGGCTTCGAGCATGGCCTTCTTCTTGGACGGGATGCGCAGGTCCTTCACGCCGATGGTGATGCCCGCGCGCGTGGCGTATTCGTAGCCCACGTCCTTCAGGCGGTCGCACAGGATGACGGCGGCCTTGGTGCCCGCGTCACGGTAGGCGGCGCCCACCAGACGGGCGATGTTCTTCTTGGTCAGGGTGCAGTTGACGAACTCGAAGCCCACGCCGTTGGGCAGCACTTCCCAGACCAGGATGCGGCCGGGGGTGGTGTCCACGGTCTTGCCGTCTTCCATGCGCACCTTGACGCGCGCATGCAGCGAGACGGAGCCGGAATCGTAGGCCGCCACCACTTCCCACGGGGCGCAGAAGGCCATGCCCTCGCCCTTTTCGAACGAACGCTCCACGGTCATGTAGTACAGCCCGAGGACGATGTCCTGCGAGGGCACGATGACCGGCGAACCGTTGGCCGGGGAAAGGATGTTGTTGGTGCTCATCATGAGCACGCGGCATTCGATCTGCGCTTCGACCGAAAGGGGCACGTGCACGGCCATCTGGTCGCCGTCGAAGTCGGCGTTGTAGGCCGAGCAGACCAGCGGGTGCAGCTGGATGGCCTTGCCTTCGACCAGCAGGGGTTCGAAGGCCTGGATGCCCAGACGGTGCAGGGTGGGGGCGCGGTTGAGCAGGATGGGGTACTCGCGCACCACCTCTTCCAGGATGTCCCACACCACCAGTTCCTCGCGCTCCACCATCTTCTTGGCGCTCTTGATGGTGGAGGCCAGGCCTCTCTTTTCGAGCTCGGAATAGATGAAGGGCTTGAACAGTTCCAGCGCCATCTTCTTGGGCAGGCCGCACTGGTGCAGTTTCAGCTTGGGGCCCACCACGATGACCGAACGGCCGGAGTAGTCCACGCGCTTGCCGAGCAGGTTCTGGCGGAACCGGCCCTGCTTGCCCTTGATCATGTCCGACAGCGACTTCAGCGGGCGGCCGTTGGTGCCGGTGATGGCACGGCCGCGGCGACCGTTGTCGAACAGGGCGTCAACGGCTTCCTGCAACATGCGCTTTTCGTTGCGGATGATGATGTCGGGCGCGCCCAGTTCCATCAGCCGCTTGAGGCGGTTGTTGCGGTTGATGACGCGGCGGTACAGGTCGTTCAGGTCCGACGTGGCGAAGCGGCCGCCGTCCAGCGGAACCAGGGGGCGCAGTTCGGGCGGAATGACGGGGATGACTTCCATCACCATCCATTCCGGCTTGTTGGCCGACTCCAGGAACGCTTCGACGATCTTGAGGCGCTTGGTGAGCTTTTTCTTCTTGGTCTGCGACTTGGTGGCCTGCGATTCTTCGCGCAGCATGGCGCGCAGTTCCTCGAGGTTCAGTTCCTCGAGCAGGCTGCGCACGGCTTCGGCGCCCATGCCCACGACAAGGGCGTCCTCGCCGTAGTGGTCGATGACCTGAAGGTACTGGTCCTCGGAGATGACCTGCATCTTGGCGAGGTTGGTGCTGCCCGGATCGAGCACGATGTACGAGTCGAAGTACAGCACCTTTTCGAGGTCGGCCATGGTCATGTCGAGCAGGGTGCCGATCTTCGAGGGCAGGGTCTTCAGGAACCAGATGTGCGCGACGGGCGCGGCCAGTTCGATGTGGCCCATGCGTTCGCGGCGCACCTTGGAGGCGATGACCTCGACCCCGCACTTTTCGCACACGATGCCACGGTGCTTCATGCGCTTGTACTTGCCGCAGTTGCACTCGTAGTCCTTCACGGGCCCGAATATCTTGGCGCAGAACAGACCGTCCCGCTCGGGCTTGAAGGTGCGGTAGTTGATGGTCTCGGGCTTCTTCACCTCGCCGTACGACCATTCGCGAATGCTTTCCGGCGCGGCGATGGAGATCTGGATCGCCTTCAGGTTGCGGATGTTCGCGACGTTGGCCGACGCGCCCCGGACGGTGAACAGATCGTCTAAGGTCATATCGTGTCCCTACCCGAAAAGGTTGTTTGCACGCCTTCGGTGAGCAGGGGGGCTTGCCCCCTGCACCCCCACAAGAGGGGCTGTGGCCCCCTTGACCCCGTGTTCGTCACCCTTCGCGCGGTGCGCGGGTGCGACGGTTGAGGGGGGCGGAGAAAACGTTGTGCGTAGACGTATGAAAAGTTTTGGGGGGAGGGGCCGGGGAGAAAGACCTTCTTCAAAAGGTCCCCTCCCCGGCGGCTCTTACCCAAAATCGTATACCATTACAGCGCGTTCATGAAGCCGACGCGCTTCGGGCGCTTCTTGCCTTCTTCCTGGTGCAGCGTGACGTCGAGGCCCAGCGACATGAGTTCCTTGACGAGCACGTTGAACGATTCGGGCAGACCGGCTTCCAGGAAGTTGTCGCCCTTCACGATCTTCTCGTACATTTTCACGCGGCCGGTCACGTCGTCCGACTTCACGGTCAGGAATTCCTGCAGCAGGTAGGCCGCGCCGTACGCTTCCAGCGCCCACACTTCCATTTCACCCAAGCGCTGACCGCCGAACTGGGCCTTGCCGCCAAGGGGCTGCTGGGTCACCAGTGAGTAGGGGCCGGTGGAGCGGGCGTGAATCTTTTCGTCGACCAGGTGGTGGAGCTTCAGCATGTACATGACGCCGGTGGTGACACGGTTGTGGAACCGTTCACCGGTGCGGCCATCGTACAGCACGGTCTTGCCGTCCTCGTCGATGTTGGCCCGCACCAGCCACGACCAGATTTCCTCTTCCGCCGCGCCGTCGAACACGGGGGTCTTGGTCACGATGCCGCGGCCGAGCTTGGCCACGGCGGCGCGGAAGTCGTCGTCGTCCATGGAATCGACCAGCGAGTCGATGGCGGCGGAATCGAACGCCCGCTTCACCTCGTTGCGCAGTGCCTTCAGCGGGTCGTTGCGCTCCAGCATTTCGGCGAGCTGACGGCCCATTTCCTTGGCGGCCCACCCGAGGTGGGTTTCCATGATCTGGCCGATGTTCATACGCGAAGGCACGCCAAGGGGGTTCAGCACGATGTCCACCGGGCGACCGTCCGCGAAGAACGGCATGTCCTCGGCGGGCAGGATGCAGGAGACGACGCCCTTGTTCCCGTGACGGCCGGCCATCTTGTCACCCACCGAAAGCTTGCGCTTCACGGCGATGTAGACCTTGACCATCTTGATGACGCCGGGGGGCAGGTCGTCCCCTTCGGTCACCTTGCCGCGCTTGGATTCGTAGATGTTGCTGATGAACTGCACCTGCTGGTCATAGCTTTCCAGCAGGGCGTCCACGGCTTCGTTGACCTCGCGGTTCTTGAACAGCCCGGCGAACTTCTTCAGGGGCACGTCGGCCAGCATCTCGGCGGTGACGGAGGCACCGGCCTCGGCGATGACCTCGCCCTTCTTCTTGCCCGCCAGGGTGGTGGCGATCTGCTTGCCTTCCACCACGGCCATCAGCTTCACGCGGGTGGCGTCGCCAAGGCCGCGGATGTGGTCCTGTTCCTTGCGGTCCAGGCGGCCCAGTTCGTATTCCTCGATCAGGCGGGCGCGCTCGTCCTTTTCACCGGAGCGGCGGTTGAACACCTTGACCTCGATGACGGTGCCCTCGATGCCCGGGGGTACTTTGAGCGAGGTGTTCTTCACGTCGCGGGCCTTGTCGCCGAAGATGGCGCGCAGCAGCTTTTCTTCCGGGGTCAGCTGGGTTTCGCCCTTGGGGGTGATCTTGCCGACGAGGATGTCGTCCGGCTTCACGTTGGCCCCGATGCGAATGATCCCGCTGCCGTCCAGGTTGCGCAGCATGTCCTCGCCCACGTTGGGAATGTCGCGGGTGATTTCTTCCGGTCCCAGCTTGGTGTCGCGCGCGACGACTTCGAATTCTTCGATGTGCACCGAGGTGAAGGTGTCTTCCTTCACGGTGCGCTCGGAGATGAGGATGGAGTCTTCGAAGTTGTAGCCGCACCACGGCATGAACGCGACCACCAGGTTCTTGCCCAGGGCCAGTTCGCCGTCCTCGATGCCCGGGCCGTCGGCAAGGATGTCGCCTTTGACGACAACCTGGCCGGGGTGGCAGGTGGGCTTCTGACCGAAGCAGGAGTTCTGGTTGGACTTGTGGAACTTCTGCAGGTCGTACGCGCGCACGCCGCCCCGTTCGGGGTACAGGCCGTTTTCGTAGCTGACGATGATGCGGTCGGCGTCGGCGTAGCGCACGATGCCCGGACCTTCGGCGATGATGCACGCGCCGGAGTCCTGGGCCACCGGACCTTCCATGCCCGTGCCCACGATGGGCTTTTCGCACTGCAGCAGCGGCACGGCCTGGCGCTGCATGTTCGAACCCATGAGCGCGCGGTTGGCGTCGTCGTGTTCCAGGAACGGAATCAGCGCGGCGGAGATGGACACCATCTGGCTGGGCGAAACGTCCATCAGGGTCACTTCTTCGCGCGGGGACATGAGCACGTCGCCCTTGACGCGGGTGGTGACGTATTCGTCGGCCAGCTTGCCTTCGGCGTCGAAGGGCGCGTTGGCCTGGGCGATGACTTCACCGTGCTCGCGCGAGGCGTCGAGGTAGACCACTTCGCCGGTCATCTTGGTTTCGCGGATGACGTGGTACGGCGTCTCGATGAAGCCGTAGTCGTTCACCTTGGCGTAGGTGGTCAGCGACACGATGAGGCCGATGTTCGGACCTTCCGGCGTTTCGATGGGGCAGATGCGGCCGTAGTGCGAGGTGTGCACGTCGCGCACTTCGAAGCCCGCGCGTTCGCGGGTCAGGCCGCCGGGGCCCAGGGCGGACAGGCGGCGCTTGTGCGTCACTTCCGACAGGGCGTTGGTCTGGTCCATGAACTGCGAGAGCTGCGAGGTGCCGAAGAATTCCTTCAGCACGGCGGCCACCGGCTTGGGGTTGATCAGGTCGTGCGGCATGAGCGTGGAAACTTCCTGCAGGCTCATGCGTTCCTTGATCGCCCGTTCCATGCGCACAAGGCCGATGCGGTACTGGTTTTCCACCAGTTCGCCCACGGGCCGCACGCGGCGGTTGCCCAGATGGTCGATGTCGTCGGCCGGGCCGTGGCTGTCCTTCAGGTGCAGCAGCACGCGGATGGCGGTCAGGATGTCCTCGTCGGTCAGCACGCGCAGTTCCAGCGACTGGTCGAGGCCAAGGCGCTGGTTCAGCTTGTAGCGGCCCACCGGGGAAAGGTCGTAGTAGTCCGGGCTGCGGAACAGGTTGTCGAAGAAGCTTTCCGCGATTTCGGGCGTGGGCGGCGACGAGGGGCGCAGGCGGCGGTAGATTTCCACCTGGGCGGCTTCCTTGTCGGCGGTCTTGTCCAGCACCAGGGTGTCGCGCAGCGAGGACGAGGTGTCGATGCCCTTGGTGTGCAGGATGGGCAGGCGGTCGATGCCCGCCTCGCGCAGGCGTTCCTGCACGCCGGGGGTCACTTCGTCGGCGGCTTCGGCCAGCACTTCGCCGGTGGCCGGGTTCACCACGTCTTCGGCCAGGAACAGGCCGTCCAGGGTGTCGGCGGCCACTTCGATGGCTTCAAGACCCGCTTCGCAGATCTGGCGCCAGGCGCGCTTGGTGATGGGCTTGCCCGCCTTGACGAACACGGTGCCATCGGGGCCCGCGATGTCGGCAAAGGCCGAATCCTTGCGGAACATGTCCTTCTGCACTTCCCAGAACACGCGGCCATCGGCGGAAATGCGGTAGAACTCCTTCTTGTAGAAGTAGTCCAGAATGTCCGTCTTGGTCATGCCCATGGCCTTGAACAGGATGGTGGCGGGCATTTTGCGGCGGCGGTCGATGCGGACGTACAGGATGTCCTTGTGGTCGAAGTCGAAGTCGAGCCACGAGCCGCGCATGGGAATGACGCGGCAGGAATACAGCACCTTGCGGCTCGAATGGGTCTTGCCCGAATCGTGCTCGAAGATGATGCCCGGCGAACGCTGCAACTGGTTGACGATGACACGCTCGGTGCCGTTGATGATGAAGGTGCCCTTCTCGGTCATCAGCGGCAGGGTGCCGAAATAGATGTCCTGTTCCTTGATGTCGCGGATGGTGCGGTTGCCGGAATCGTCGTCGACGTCGTAAACCACGAGCCGCACCTTGATGCGGATGGGCGCTTCGTAGGTGAGGCCCTTCGAGATGCACTCCGCCTGGTCGAACTTGGGTTCGCCGATGTCGTAGCTGACGTATTCGAGGCTGGCGGTGCGGTTGAAGTCCTCGATGGGGAACACGGACCGGAAGACCCCTTCAAGGCCCTCGTCGGTCTTGCGTTCGGCAAGGCCTTCCTGAAGGAACTTGACGTACGAGTCCACCTGAAGGTTCAGGAGGTGCGGAATGCCGAGCGATACGGGAATCTTGCCGAACTTTTTCGTGAGTTGGCCCATGGTTTCACCTCAGAAAGACGGTTTTCCGGCGGGGCTCTCAGCGCGAGAGGCCGAACGACCCGTGCGGGTCGGATGGAGCGGACGCGTGCACGGCACGCTGGCAGCGGGACCGGCGGCGTGGCCATGGTCCCGCGATTCGGGGGCAACGGGCGCGTGATGCGCGGCTGCCGGGGCGAAGCGACAACGAAAGGCGGCCGCGCGAAGGGGGGTACCCTTCAACGCCGTACCGCGGACAAGGCAAAGCGGACGCGCGACAAGAGCGACGCGCCCACCGGAAAGGCTGTCGGTTCGGGGGGTAGAAAAGAGGGGTGCAGCGTACAACGTACCGCCCGGGTCAGGAGCTGGATTGGTGCGAAGTGAGTTCGACCAAATTGCAACAATAGTCGTTTCGGAAAAATTATGCAAGTCCGTGCGGCTTGCCGCGTACTCGCTTCCGATCCAACGTGGCATTCCCGTGGGAAAGCCCGTCCCGTCATCCCGTCCCATCCCGTCCCGTGAAGACCGCGACCGCATGCATCTGCCGGAAATTCCGGAACATGTCCCTGGTTCGTGGCCGCCACCCGAAATGCCATTCTGCCGTACGGGGCGACAAAGCAGAAGAAGCGCGGGCGATGAACTCGCCCGCGCCATTCCGATCGCCTGTGCGGCGCAGCGAACCGAGTCTACTTGATTTCGACTTCGGCGCCGGCTTCCACCAGCTGCTTCTTGGCTTCTTCGGCTTCTTCCTTGGAAACGGCTTCCTTCAGGGTGGAGGGAGCGCCGTCAACCTTGTCCTTGGCTTCCTTGAGGCCAAGGCCGGTCAGGGCGCGCACAACCTTGATGACGCCGATCTTGTTGGCGCCAGCGGCCTTCAGGATAACGTCGAATTCGGTCTTTTCTTCTTCGGCCGGGGCGGCTTCAGCGGGACCGGCGGCAACCATGGCCATGGCCGGAGCGGCGGCGGACACGCCGAACTTTTCTTCAAGTTCCTTGATGAACTCGGAAAGTTCGAGGACGGTCATGTTGGCGATGAATTCGACGACCTGTTCCTTGGTGATGCTGGACATGATTTGCTCCTTTCGGGTGTCTTTGGCGTAAGGGTTGGGTTCGATTCCGGTGTTGCCTAGGCCGCGGCCTTCTTCTCTTCAATGCCCTTCAGGGCATAGAGAAGGCCACGGATGATGTTGGCGAACAGCGAAACGAAGTTGGTGGGCACGGCGTTCATCGTGCCAAGAGCGCGCGCGATCAGTTCGGGCTTGCTGGGCAGCTTGGCGAGGTCAGAGACCTGTTCCCCGGAAAGGAACTTGCCTTCAAGGCTGCCGTGGCGCACCGCAAAGATCTTGCTCGTCTTGGCAAAGTCGGTAACCGCCTTTGCCACAGCGACGGGATCAGCGAACCCAAGGGCGACGGCGCAGTTCTCTTTGAACACGTCTTTGATGACGTCATGCGCTCCGTCGGTAAAGGCGATCCGTGCCAGGGTGTTCTTCACGACGTGGTATTCCGCGCCGCTTTCACGAAGCTTCACTCTGAGACGGGTCAGCTCTTCCACCGACATACCCTTGAAGTCGGTCACGACCGCGATGGAAGCGCCTTCAGCACGAGCTTTCAGCTGCTCGATGATGGCTGCTTTCTCGGACCTGTTCACGTGACTCTCCTCAGGTTCGGGTGTGTCTGGGTGGAAATGCCGAGCCAAAGACACAGTTGTCTCGGCAGGGCTTAACGCAAGGGCGGAGAACCCGTGCTGCCTGCTTTCTTCGACTCGTATTTCCGGGCCTGTAGCCGGTAAAGGCCCGACTGCAAGCAGTCGGGCCAAATATCACCGAAGGGGTTAGCCTTCGAGGAACTTCTTGATGGTGGTCGGGTCAACCTTGAAGCCGGGGCCCATGGTGGTGGAAACCGCCATGGCCTTCATGTAGGTGCCCTTGGCCGTGGCCGGCTTCAGGCGGGTCACGGTATCAAGCAGCGACTTCAGGTTGTCCAGGATCTTTTCGGGACCGAAGGACACCTTGCCGAGCGGAGCATGCAGCACGCCGGCCTTGTCGACCTTGAATTCCACGCGGCCAGCCTTGGTTTCCTTCACAGCGGTGGCCACGTCGAAGGTAACGGTGCCGGTCTTGGCGTTGGGCATCAGGCCGCGGGGGCCGAGCACGCGACCGATCTGGCCGACCAGGGCCATGACGTCGGGGGTGGCGATGGCCTTGTCGAAGTCCAGCCAGCCTTCCTTGATCCTGGCGACCAGTTCTTCGGCACCGGCAAAGTCGGCACCGGCGGCCTTGGCTTCGGCTTCCTTGTCGCCCTTGCAGAACACCGCCACGCGCACGGTCTTGCCGAGGCCATGGGGCAGGGTGACGGCGCCGCGCACCATCTGGTCGGAGTACTTGGGATCGACGCCGAGGCAGATGGCCACGTCGACGGTTTCGTCGAACTTGGCGAACGAAGCCGCAAGGGACTTGGCCACCGCGTCTTCGAGGGTGAAGATTTCGGCGATGTCGCGTCCTTCAGTCGCCGAACGATATTTCTTGCCGTGCTTGGGCATTGTACCCACCTTTTCCTTTTGCTGACGTTCGCAATCTCCTGCCGCCATGGTCACGCGTTCTCAAGGTGGAGACATGCGCCCCGGCTTGGCCGGGAAGGCCGACATTGTCGGCGGACGGCAGTGCAACTGATCCGAAACGCTACTTGATTTCGATGCCCATGCTCCGGGCGGTGCCCAGAACGGAGCGGGTGGCCGCATCGAGATCCTTGGCGGTGAGGTCGGGCAGCTTCAGCTTCGCGATCTCTTCAACCTGCGCCATGGTCACCGACCCGACCTTGTTCCGGTTCGGTTCGCCAGAGCCCTTTTCGAGCTTGGCAGCCTTCAGCAGCAGCACGGAAGCGGGCGGGGTCTTGGTGATGAACGTGAAGGAACGGTCGGAGTAGACGGTGATCACCACGGGGGTGATCATGCCCTTCTGCTCCATGGTCTTCGCGTTGAAAGTCTTGCAGAATTCCATGATGTTCAGCCCGTGCTGGCCGAGCGCGGGACCGACCGGCGGGGAAGGGTTGGCCGCCCCGGCCGGAATCTGCAGCTTGATCTTGGCAACTTCTTTCTTAGCCATTGTTCTGTCCCTCTATGGGCGGCGCGGGCCGCGATGGTTACCGCGCAAAATCATCGAAAGGGGGCTAGCCCTTGGAAACCTGGACGAAGTCCAGCTCGACCGGGGTCTGTCTGCCGAAGATGGAGACCGACACCCTGAGTTTGCCCTTGTCGTAGTTGACGTCCTCGACGACGCCATTGAAGCCGCCGAAAGGCCCGTCTATGACGCGAACCTCGTCCCCGCGCTCGAAGTTGAACTTCGGACGGGGCTGCTCCTGCCGCGATTCCATCATGGTCAGGATGCGTTCCGCTTCGCTGTCACGCATGGGGGTCGGACGGTTCTTGCCGCCGACGAATCCGGTAACCTTGGGTATGGACTGGACGAGATGCCACGAGAAATCCGTCATGGCCATCTTGACCATGACGTATCCGGGGTAGAACTTCCGCGTGGAGGTCCGCTTCTCGCCCTTGACGAGCTCGATGACCTTCTCGGTGGGCACCACGACCTCTTCGATGAGTCCCTGCGCCTGACCGGTACGGATCATCTCGCGTATGGTCTGTTCGACACGCTGCTCGAAGCCCGAGTACGTATGGACGATGAACCAGCGGGCCTTGGCTGTCGTGGGGATCGATTCGGTCATTGGGGTGTCCATCACGAGAGGATGTATTCGACGAGCTTGGTCAGCCCAAGGTCCACGACACCGAGGAACAGGGACATGACGAAAACGAGAACGAGCACGGCGATGCCCGTTGCCGTGGTTTCCTTGCGCGTGGGCCAGGTGACCTTGCGCAGTTCGCCCTTGGCTTCCTCGAAGTAGTCCCTGAGCTGGGTGATCTTGTCGCCGATGCCGTTGCCGGAATCGGCGGGGGTCGCCTCGGGCGCGTTCTGCTGCTTTTTCGCCATGGTCGCCTCTGGAGCCATTTCGACTGGTCGACTTGCCATCGTTCGGGGGGGACCGGCCCGCCCGGCGGGCGAACCAAGCGGTTCGCCGGGCCGGGCGGAAAGGTGCCGTGGGGCGCCTTGGCACGTTGCCGTGCACTGTCCCGCTAGGAAAGGAGATGGCAGGGCAGGAGGGATTCGAACCCCCAACATCCGGTTTTGGAGACCGGCGCTCTAGCCGTTAGAGCTACTGCCCTGCACTATGAGGATACTACTTGGTTTCGCGATGAACCGTGTGTTTCTTGTCCCAGGGACAATACTTCTTCAGTTCGATACGGCCGGTAGTATTCTTCTTGTTCTTGACGGTCGCGTAATTGCGTCGCTTGCACTCGGTGCAGGCGAGCAGGAGATTGACGCGCATCGTTTACTCCAGGATTTCGGAGACCACGCCCGCGCCAACGGTGCGGCCGCCTTCGCGGATGGCGAAGCGCAGGCCCTGCTCCATGGCGATGGGGGCAATCAGTTCCACGGTGAAGGTGGAGTTGTCGCCGGGCATGACCATTTCGACGCCGTCAGCCAGCGCGATGATGCCGGTGATGTCGGTGGTACGGAAGTAGAACTGCGGACGGTAGCCCGAGAAGAACGGCGTGTGACGGCCGCCTTCTTCCTTGGACAGGACGTACACTTCGGCCTTGAACTTGCGGTGCGGCTTGATGGACTTGGGAGCGGCAAGAACCTGGCCGCGTTCCACGTCTTCACGCTTGATGCCGCGCAGCAGGGCACCGATGTTGTCGCCAGCCTGGCCCTGATCGAGCAGCTTGCGGAACATTTCGACGCCGGTGCAGGTCGACTTGACGGTGTCCTTGATGCCGACGATTTCGACTTCTTCGCCGACCTTGATGATGCCGCGTTCCACACGACCGGTCACCACGGTGCCGCGGCCGGAGATGGAGAACACGTCTTCGATGGGCATCAGGAAGGGCTTGTCGATGTCGCGCTGCGGTTCGGGAATGTAGCTGTCGCAGGCGTCGAGCAGGGCCACGACCGGAGCGGCGTCGGCGGAGTTGGGATCGTCGGTTTCAAGGGCCTTCAGGGCCGAACCGCGGATCACCGGGATGTCGTCGCCGGGGAAGCCGTAGAGGGAGAGCAGTTCGCGAACTTCGAGTTCCACGAGTTCGAGCAGCTCTTCGTCGTCCACCATGTCGCACTTGTTCAGGAACACCACCAGGTAGGGCACGCCGACCTGACGGGCGAGCAGGATGTGCTCACGGGTCTGGGGCATGGGACCGTCGGTGGCGGCGACCACCAGGATACCGCCGTCCATCTGGGCGGCGCCGGTGATCATGTTCTTGATGTAGTCGGCGTGGCCGGGGCAGTCCACGTGGGCGTAGTGGCGGGTGGCGGTTTCGTATTCGACGTGGGCGGTGGCGATGGTGATGCCACGTTCCTTTTCTTCGGGAGCCTTGTCGATTTCGTCGAACGCCACGAACTTGCCGTTGCCGCGCAGACCGGCCACCTTGGTGATGGCGGCGGTCAGAGTGGTCTTGCCGTGGTCAATGTGGCCGATGGTGCCGATGTTGACATGCGGCTTCTTGCGTTCAAATTTTTCCTTACCCATAGGTGTTCTCCCTGGCGTGGTTTTCTTCTTGCGTTAATCGTTAGGCGCGGAAATGGAGCCCACAATGAGACTTGAACTCATGACCTCTTCCTTACCAAGGAAGTGCTCTACCGCCTGAGCTATGTGGGCCGATTGCTTGCTTGAGGAGAACCCGGGCTAGGATGGAGCGGGAAACGAGACTCGAACTCGCAACCCTCAGCTTGGAAGGCTGATGCTCTAGCCACTTGAGCTATTCCCGCACGTCCAGCTGGTAGCCGTACTTCCAGGAAGCCGTAGTTCTCCGACAGGCCTTCCTGTCTCCTACAGCCAAGATAGCTTGTCAAGTGGTGGAGGGGGGTGGATTTGAACCACCGAAGTCTTACGACGACAGATTTACAGTCTGTTCCCTTTGGCCACTCGGGAACCCCTCCACTGTGGAGCTGGCGATGGGACTCGAACCCGCAACCGGCTGATTACAAATCAGCTGCTCTGCCAGTTGAGCTACGCCAGCCAACGAGAAAGGCCTTCTACCCGCTCCCCTGGGAAAAGGCAATAGGGAAAAGCGGGGCAAAGAGCGTTTTTTTGTGCATTGGGTGACGGATTGGCGTCCGGCGCGGTTTTGCGGGCACAATTTTGTGGGCTTTGGCGCAAGGGATGATGGCTTCGGGTGCCTGTGCAAGGGGGGTGATGGCCGGATGGCCGATGCCCGCATGCGGCGGCGCCCACGTGCCCTGTCGGGAAGGCTCTGCGGCAGGTCGGCAGGTCGCTGGCCTGACGATGCCCCTGCGTTGCCCTGACGCTGTCTCTGTCAGCGGGATGGGCAGTGTTGGGAGGTTGCCGTGCTGGCGGTGCTCCCCTTGCGGCCAATGTGGCCGACGCGACCCTTGCGGTCCGTGTGGGCCATCATGGCGCGTCGCGGGCGTTGGCGACGGGTTTTCGCCCCTGGCCTCGTTGCGTGCCACGTGGCGCCCAATCATTATAATAAGTGGGTATCCGAAACCGGCCCGCATGCCTGTACCGCGCATTCGCTTGCAGCGTTGACTTTGGCCTGTGCGCGCCTGTGGGGCGGGCGTCGTGCCCTTTCCGCCGCGCACAACGAAAAGGGCCGCCCGAAGGCGGCCCGGAAAGGCGAGAGAAAACGGCGGCTAGGCCGTCACGGGGTGGCCCACATGCGCCGGCGCATGGGCCGGCGCAACGGCGGGGCGGCGAACTGCCCGTTCGGCGGCGGGTTCGTCCAGGGTCACTTCCTGCAGGTAGATGTCCGCGTTCTCGGTCAGCACGCGCAGGAAGCTGTTGTTCAGGGCGTGGCCAGAGCAGTGCACGATGAAGTGCCCCTGCAGCGGGGTGCCCAGCATGGCCATGTCGCCGATGAAGTCCAGGATCTTGTGGCGCACGAATTCGTCGGGAAAGCGCAGGCCGTCGTCGTTGAGCACGGCGTAGTCGTCGAGCACCACGGCGTTGTCCAGCGAACCGCCAAGGGCCAGGCCCTTGCTGTGCATGTACTCCACCTCGCGCAGAAAGCCGAAGGTGCGCGCCTTGGCCACTTCGGCGAAGGTGCGGGGGGTTACCTCCAGGCTCATGTGCTGCACGCCGATGAGCGGATGGGCGAAGTCGATGGTGTAGTCCACGCGAAAGCCGTCGTAGGGCAGGGCGCGGATGGACTTGCCGTCGCTTTCGTGGCTGATGGGCTTGGCGATGCGCAGCACGCGGCGGGCGCGCGACTGGGTGCGGATGCCCGCGTTGCGCAGCAGCATGACGAAGGAGGCGGCACTGCCGTCCATGATGGGCACTTCGCCGCCCTGCACCTCGATGATCATATTGTCGATCTCAAGGCCGCGGATGGCGGCGAGCAGGTGCTCCACGGTGGCCACCGAAGCGTCATGCCCGTTGCCGGATACGCCAAGGGTGGTGGCAAGGCCGGTGGCGACCACCGACTGGGGATTGGGGGCCACGCGGCGCACGCCCTGGGCGGTATGGATATCGAACACGATGCCAGTGTCTTCGGGGGCGGGACGCATGGTCAGGTGGACCATCTTGCCGCCGTGCAGGCCGACGCCCGAGCAATCGATGTTCTTCTTGATGGTGGTCTGGTTCATAACCCCTCCGCCCCCGTTAGAGCATGAACCGTGCCAAAATCTAGACTTTTGCAAGGTGTTTGAATTGTAAGGTTTATGTTTGCGGTGGAGTGTGCGCGAGTGTGTGTTTCACGCACTTGTGTGGCTTTTGCGCATCAGCCTGCGTGGTGCGGAAAACACACATTCCGGTGGCGTCCGCATGGCGTATCGTCGCCGCGCACTCGTGTGTGCGTCACGATGCCCAGTCCAGAATGCCTGACGGCCAAGGGCGCAGGCAGCCGTCCCCTGCGCGATCACGCCCGCGTGTGCGTGTGTCCGTCCCTTGTGCTGTCGGGGTGGTGTGCCTCTGTCACGCGCCTGATTCGCGCCGTGCCACCACGTACCGGTCAAGCCCGGCCAGGTCCCGGCGGATGTCCACCTGGGCCCACAGCCGAGAGTACGGCAAGAACAGGTCGGCCACGGCCTGCCCCTGCGCGCAGCCGAACTCCATCAGGAACAGCCCGCCGGGGCGAAGCGCCCGGCCCGCCTCGGCCACCAGTATCCGCGCGTGGCCCAGGCCGTCCGCCCGGCCTTGCGTGGCGGCAGTGTCGTCCA
>NZ_VSMK01000196.1 GCF_011682075.1 Nitratidesulfovibrio liaohensis | reverse complement strand
GCGCGGGGCAGCAGCACGCGCTTGCCGCCCATGCCGCGCGCCAGCATGCCGTCCACCACGCCTTCGGCCACGTACTTTTCGGGGATGAAGTCCGGTTCTATGCCCTTTGTCCGCAGCACGTCGGCGGTGGCGGGGCCGATGGCGGCCACCTTGCGCCCGGCCAGCGCGCGCGAATCCTGCCCGCACGCGGCAAGGCGGTTCCAGAAGTGCTTCACGCCGTTGACCGAGGTGAACACCACCCAGTCATAGCCGGGCAGATCACGGATGGCCGCGTCCACCGGGGCATAGTCGGCAAGGGGAATGATCTCGATGGTGGGAAACTGCACCACGTCGGCGCCCAGTTCGCGCAGGGCCTCGGCAAGGCCGCTGGCCTGCTCGCGGGCGCGGGTGACCACCACGCCCTTGCCCAGCAGGGGCTTTTGCTCGAACCAGTTCAGCCGGTCGTGCAGGTTGACCACCCCGCCCACCACGATGAGCGAGGGATTGGTGAAGCCGTGCTTCGGCCCTTCTGTCGGCAGGGTGGCGATGGTGGCCACTAGGCTGCGGTGGCGGGCGGTGGTGCCCCAGTGGACGAGCGCCGCCGGGGTTTCCGGCGACATGCCCGCCTCGATGAGCTTGCGCGAGATTTCAGGCAGGTTCTTCATGCCCATGAAGAAGACCAGGGTGCTGGCGCTTTCGGCCAGGGCCTTCCAGTTGTGCACCGAGCCGGGCTTGGTGGGGTCTTCGTGCCCGGTGATGAACGACACGGACGAGGAGTAGGAGCGGTGCGTCAGCGGGATGCCCGCGTAGGCGGGACCGGCCACGGCGCTGGTGACGCCGGGCACTTCCTCGAAAGGAACGCCCGCGTCCAGAAGCTCTTCGGCCTCTTCGCCGCCGCGCCCGAACATGTACGGGTCGCCGCCCTTCAGGCGGGCCACGGTCTTGCCTTCCTTGGCCTTGTCCACGATCAGGCGGTTGATGCCGTCCTGCGTCAGGGTGTGGTCGCCGCCCTTCTTGCCCACGTAGATGATTTCCGCGCCGGGCTTGGCGTAGGCGAGGAACGCGTCGTTGGCGAGGTAGTCGTAGACGATGACGTCCGCCGATTCGAGGATGCGCTTGCCCTTGAGCGTGAGCAGGCCGGGGTCGCCGGGCCCCGCGCCGATGAGATAGACCTTCATCCTTCCTCCGGTATGTGTCGCGCCGTTCGTGGGCGCGCAAAAGAACTTTGCGTTATCCCAGCTACAAAAACACAAACTCTTGAGCGCCGCAGCCTACAGGTAGCGGGGCGTTTCGGCAAGGGCGCGCAGGAAGGCGTCGCGCCCCGCCGCGCGGATGTGGTCGTTGCTGGCGCGCCACTTCAGCTCCAGCCGGGGCGGCAGGCCGGTGTCGGCGCAGGGGTAGTCCGCGCAGTCGGCACAGAAGTCCAGCCCGCGCGCGGCGGCGCACCCGGCCACCTTGCAGGTGGGCAGGCAGGTGCGACGTTCCGTCTTGCAGCCGGGGCACGTCCCCTCCGCCAGCGCATCCAGCACGCGGGCAAAGGCCGGGTATTCGGCCAGGGCCGGGTTCATGGCCGCAAGCCGCTCTGCGAACGGGCCGAAGCCGGGGCCGAGGATGTCGCGGATGGCCTTGGCATGGGCGGCCACCTGCCCTTCGCTACAGTTCACGCAGCGCGAACAGTCCAGCCCGCAGGGGGCCACCAGATGCAGGGGGGTGGTGTCGGTCATGGGGAGCCTCGAAAGTTCTTCGCAGGGGGATGGAGGTGATGCGCACGAAAACCGGGCAAAACTTGGGGGACAGGCATTACCGCACCATCACGGAACGCGCATGCCCGGTATGGCGGATTCATGCCGGGGTGGCAAGCCGCGCCACCGCCCGTGCGAGGCACGCAAAACGCCGCGCCGGTTGCCCGGCGCGGCGTTGTCATTCCTGCAAGTGCCCTCTGGCGTATTATTCTTGCTGGGGGCGTTTCTAAATTGGGATTTCGCTCGTTGGCGAGGAAAACGAGCCTGCCATGAGGGAGTGCCTCAGCCGTTATGCGAATCTTCGAGCATTACGGATGAGGACCGCAACGCGTACTCTTATCGTATTCGACCGAGCCTTAGCCGTTAGGCGAGCGCGTAGCGCGAGTCTTACGGATAAGGACAGCAAAGCCATGGCAGGCGAAGTTTGACGACGCCAACGGATGAAAGACCTTTTAGAAACGACCCTAGCCGATGGCCTCGCGGAACCGCTGCTGCAACGCTTCCAGCTTGGCCTTGGCATCGGCCAGTTCACCGGCGCGGGCGCGCTCCTTGGCCACCACCTCGGCGGGGGCCTTGTCCACGAAGCTCTCGTTGGCCAGCTTCTTGTTGACCTGCACCAGATCCTTCTCGATCTTGCCCAGTTCCTTGTCCAGGCGGGCAAGTTCGGCCTCGAAGTCCACGGCGCCGGTCAGCGGCACGATGACCTCGTTGCCGGACACCACGTTGCTGGCCGAAGCCCTGGGCGCCTCGATGGCCGGGCCGAACTCGGCGTTTTCCAGCCGGGCCAGCACCAGCAGCATCTGGCGGTTTTCTTCCAGCACCTGCCGGTCGTGTTCATTGGCCGTGCGCACCAGCGCGGTCAGGCGCAGCGAGGGGGCGATGTTCAGTTCCGCCCGGATGGTGCGCACCGCACCGATGACACCCTGTACCAGTTCCATGCGTGCGGCATCCTCTGCCTTGACGCAGCCGGGGCGCGCGGCGGGAAAGGGCTGCACGGCAAGGTCGGTGCCCGCGTTGCCGGGCAGGGCCGCCCAGATTTCGGACGTGATGAACGGCATGATGGGGTGCAGCAGGGTGAGCGTTTCGCGCAGCACGGTAAGCAGCACGTGCTGCGCCGCGGCCTTGCGTTCGCCCCCGGCCTGCCCATTGCTCTGCATGTCCGGCTTGATGAGTTCCAGATACCAGTCGCAGAACTCGTTCCAGATGAACCGGTACAGCCCCTGCGCCGCATCGTTGAAGCGGTAGCCCGTGATGGCTGCGTCGGTGGATTCCTTCATCTCTTCCAGCCGGTGCAGGATCCAGCGGTGGTGCAGCCCCTGCACGGTGTCCAGGTCCACCGGGGCGGGCGCTTCGTCGTCAGGCAGGTTCATCAGCGCGAAGCGTGCGGCGTTCCACAGCTTGTTGACAAAGTGGCGGTAGCCTTCGATGCGTTCCTCGCTCAGCTTGATGTCGCGCCCCATGGCCGCGAAGGCCGCCAGGGTGAAGCGCAGCGAGTCGGTGCCGTACTTGTCGATCATTTCCAGCGGGTCGATGACGTTGCCCGTGGACTTGGACATCTTGCGGCCTTCGGCGTCGCGCACCAGGGCGTGGATGTACACGTGGCGGAACGGCACCTCGTCCATGAAGTGCAGCCCCATCATCATCATGCGGGCCACCCAGAAGAACAGGATGTCGAATCCGGTGACCAGCACCGAGGTGGGGTAGAAGGTCTTCAGTTCGCGGGTGTCATCCGGCCAGCCCATGGTCGAGAACGGCCACAGCGCGGACGAGAACCACGTGTCCAGCACGTCCTCGTCCTGCGTCAGGTTGGCGGAACCGCAGGAACAGCGCTCCGGCGCGTCCACGGCCACGATGAGCTTGCCGCAGTCGCCGCAGGTCCACGCGGGAATGCGGTGGCCCCACCATATCTGGCGGCTGATGCACCAGTCGCGGATGTTGTCCAGCCAGTTGTAGTAGGTCTTTTCCCAGTTGTCGGGGAAAATCTGCGTGGCGGCGGGAACGGCGGCGCGGGCGCGCGGGGCCATCTTGCTGGCCGCCACGAACCACTGGGTGGACACGTGCGGCTCGATGACCGACTTGCAGCGGTAGCAATGGCCCACGCTGTGGTCCAGTTCCTCTTCCTTGACCAGCACGCCCTGGGCGGCAAGGTCGGCCACCACGCGCTTGCGGCATTCTTCCTTGGTCAGGCCCGCGTAGATGCCAGCGTGCTCGTTCATCACGCCGTTCTCGTCGATGACCTGAAGGAATTCCAGCTTGTGGCGGTGCCCCAGTTCCCAGTCGTTGTGGTCGTGCGAAGGGGTGACCTTCAGCGCGCCGGTGCCGAATTCGCGGTCCACGTAGTTGTCGGCGATGACCGGAATCTCGCGGTCCGTCAGGGGCAGCTTCACCTTCTTGCCGATGAAGGCGGTGTAGCGCTCGTCTTCGGGGTGCACGCACACGGCGGTGTCGCCGAACATGGTCTCCGGACGGGTGGTGGCGATGACCAGTTCGCCGCTGCCGTCGGCCAGCGGGTAGCGCAGCTGCCACAGGTGGTCCTTGCGCGGCAGGTGATCCACTTCGTCGTCGGCAAGGGCGGTGTGGCAGCGGTTGCACCAGTTGATGATGTAATCGCCCTTGTAGATCAGGCCGTCGTCGTACAGCTTCACGAACACCTGGCGAACGGCGCGCGAAAGCCCCTCGTCCATGGTGAAGCGTTCGCGCGTCCAGTCCACCGAGGCGCCCATGGCGCGGATCTGGTTCAGGATGCGGGTGCCGTATTCCTCACGCCATTCCCATACCCGCTCGATGAACTTCTCGCGGCCCAGGTCGTGGCGGCCCTTGCCTTCCTTGGCCAGCCCGCGTTCCACCACGTTCTGGGTGGCGATGCCCGCGTGGTCGGTGCCCGGCACCCACAGCACCTTCTTGCCCTTCTGGCGGGCATGGCGGCACAGGATGTCCTGGATGGTCAGGTTGAGGGCGTGGCCCATGTGCAGGGCCCCGGTGACGTTGGGCGGCGGTATGACGATGGAGAAGGGTTCGCCGGGGGCGTCCAGGTCGGGGGTGAAGGTCTTGTTCCCCTCCCAGTGGGCACGCCAGCGGGATTCTACGTCCCGAGGCTCGTAGCCCTTGGGCAGCGCGTTGTCCGACATGTTGTAATCTCCGGAAAAGATGATGTAGGGTGCCGCACCGGCGGGCGATGCGCGCGGCGGCGGCCTGCGACGGCCACCCGCTGCGGGCAG
>NZ_VSMK01000195.1 GCF_011682075.1 Nitratidesulfovibrio liaohensis | reverse complement strand
CAGGTTGTCATGACGTCCGAACAGCCCCCCCCCCCCCCGGCTCCACCCGCTCCCCCCGCCCCGCCGTCCAACTCTTCTCCGCCCGCTCCGCCGCCCGTGCTGGGCGCCGACCACGTTTCCGAACGCATCCATGCCAAGCTGGCCGACTACACGCGCTACAACTTCAGCGCGCGGCAAATCTGCGCATTCAATGTGTTCTTCGACCTGGCCCAGGAATTCGACGCCCTGCCCGATCTGTACGCCCTGGCCGTGCTGGTGCCGCGCATCCTGTTCGACATGCAGGCCGAGTTGTACGTGCTGGACGCCTCCGGCACGCTGGTGCGCCGCAACCCGGACATGCCCCCCTTCGCGGGCAGCCCGCCCCAGCGCGACCACCTGGCGGAGGGACCGCACATGCAGGACGGGCAGTACCGCATCCCCGTGCGGGGCCGCCATGCTGACCGCGAAAGCCTGCCCTTCACTCCCGTGGGCGACGTGCTGGGCATGATGGTGCTGCACCCCGCAGCCCCCCTTACCGATCACGACCGCTTCTACTACGAAAAATACGCCAACCGCGTAGGCTTCCAACTGCACAACCGGCTGCTGCACATGAAGAACCGCGAGCATATCCGGTTCATTCGCAGCCTGGTGCACGACATCGGCCACAACGTCATCGTGCCCAACATGTACTTCAAGCTGCTGTTCCGGCAGCTGGAAGGCAAGATACAGGCCATGGGCGAACTGCGCGAAACCCTCAGCGCGGGCGGGCGCATGCCCAGCGGACCGGAAGCGGAGGCCATCCGCCAGTTGGGCTACCTGCACGAGCGGCTGGACGAGCAGTACCGCGAAATCTACCGCCACTTCCTGCAATCCAGCCTGTTTCTGGAAACGCTGCTGCGCCAGAGCCACTTCGACCAGGGACACTACGTGCTCCAGAAGACGGAAATCGACATCGCCCAGCGCGTGGTGGTGCCGCAGCTCGAACGCTTCCGGTCACGGCTGGAGGAAAAGGGCATCAAGGTACTCATGGACATGCGCCCGGACTGCGAACACGTGCGCGTTTCCGCCGACGTGGGACTGATCAGCCAGGTGCTGGCCAACCTGCTGTCCAACGCCGTGAAGTACACCCGCCCCACCCCGGGCGCGCGGCGCCAGGCCGTGCACTGCCGCATCTGCCGTGTGGCCGACGCCTTCGGCCCCGGCAGATGCGGGGCGCGGGTCGAGGTGTTCACCACCGGTCCCGCCGTGTCCGCCACCGACACCCCCCACCTGTTCGAACCGGACTTCCGGGGGTCCAACACCCTTGGCGAATACGGCACCGGGCACGGCCTGCATTTCGTGCGCGAAATCGTGGACCTGCACGGTGGTCGCGTGGGCTACGAGGCGCAGGAGGGCGGCAATGCCTTCTTCTTCCTGCTGCCCTGCGACACCCCGGCCCGGGATTGATTCTCCCCCCCTGCGGAACTGGAGGCTGCCGGATTGCCTGCCCGGCACGCTGGCGGGGTGTCGAGCTGTCGGGTTGCCTGATTGTCGGGTTGCATGGTTGTTGGCCCACTGCCCCCCCGGCCTCCCCCAGTCCCGCTGGCCCCACTGGCCAGGCTGCCCCGGGTTGCCAGGCTGTCCTCATGCCGCCCAACCTTGCGGCGGTCCGCGCGATGCGACGTAACCCTCCGCACCTGCGGCAACGCGCGTGCAAATGGCAGGGGCACCCCTGCCAATCGCTGACAATTTCGCAAAAACACGTCATCGTACCGGGGCCGCAACAGCCTTCAGTCGTGCCAACCGCCCGCCATCAAGGGCGATACCCGATGCGGGCCTGCAGCGTAACCGTGACGCAACGCCGTGAATTGAAACATTAATGTCAAAAGCGTAACCTCACGGGTTGCCCGTAATCCCGTATTCTGCTACTTCGCAGGCGCGGGGCGCGTCGGCAGCCGCCACGGCCTCATCCGCCCGACTGCCGCACCGCGCACGATCGTGCGCGGGACCATGCACAAGACCGCCCCAGCCCGCCCAGACCGAACCGTGGAGCACCGCGTGATCAAATTCGACCATGTGCACAAGTGGTACGCCAGCGGACTGCATGTGCTGCAGGATATCACCCTTGAAATCAAGCAGGGCGAGGTTGTCGTCATCTGCGGGCCCAGCGGGTCCGGCAAGAGCACGCTGATCCGCTGCATCAACAAGCTGGAGCCCATCCAGAAGGGCCACATCGTCGTCGACGGCGTGGACATCAACGACCCGCGCACCAACCTCACCATGCTGCGCGCCGAGGTGGGCTTCGTCTTTCAGCAGTTCAACCTGTATCCGCACATGACCGTGCTGGAAAACATCACCCTGGCCCCCCTGCTGGTGCGCAACACCCCCCGCGCCGAAGCCGAAAAGACGGCCATGGAACTGCTGGAAAAGGTGAACATTCCCGACAAGGCGGGCGCCTACCCCGGCCAGCTTTCCGGCGGGCAGCAGCAGCGCGTGGCCATCGCGCGCGGCTTGGCCATGAAGCCGCGCATCATGCTGTTCGACGAACCCACCAGCGCGCTGGACCCGGAAATGATCAACGAGGTGCTCGACGTCATGCGCCAGCTTGCCCGCGAGGGCATGACCATGGTCTGCGTGACGCACGAAATGGGCTTTGCCCGCGAAGTGGCCGACCGGGTCATCTTCATGGACCAGGGCGTCATGGTGGAAGAAAACACCCCCGAGGCGTTCTTCAGCAACCCCGTTCACGACCGCACCAAGGAATTTCTCAGCAAGATTCTCACGCACTAGGGGCTGCTTTCATCAGAAGGCAGCCCCGTCTTGTTCGGCCTTGAAGACGGTTTTCCGCGCTACGCATTGCCATAACATGTCTGCCGCGACGTGTTCTGACCGTTGAGCCTTTCTTGCCGTTGTCGGCCCGACGTTCCTTTTGCCGAAGGGACCGCAGCCCCGCAGGGGGCCTGCCCGCATGTGCGGGGGCCATGGGCAACCCAAAACAGGGAGAAGGATATGCGCTTGGTCAAACTGCTTGCAATGGCTTCGGCCCTTACCGTGCTGATGGCCTCCGTGGCCATGGCCGGTCCGGTCTTCGACCGCATCCAGAAGGAAAAGAAGATCCGCGTCGGCATCATGACCGACTCCATCCCCGGCGCCTTCTACAATGAAAAGGGCGAATGGGGCGGCTTCGACTACGACATGGCCACCGAAGTGGCCAAGCGCATGGGCGTCGAGATCGAACGCGTCCAGGTGAACAACAAGACCCGCATCGCCCTCGTGCAGTCGGGCCAGATCGACCTTTCCGTGTCGAACATGACCCACACCCGCGAGCGCGACAAGTCGGTCGACTTTTCGCTGACCTACTTCTTCGACGGCCAGAAGATCCTGTCCAAGAAGGGCCAGTTCAAGTCCGTGAAGGACATGGTGGGCAAGAAGATCGCCACCATGCAGGGCACCACCTCCGAAGTGAACGTGCGCCGCGCCCTGAAGGAAGCGGGTGACCCCAATTACGAAACCAACGTGATTTCCTACCAGAAGGAATCCGAGTGCTTCCAGGCGCTGCAGAACGGCCGCGTGGCCGGCTGGTCCACCGACGCCTCGATCCTGGTCGGCTACGCCGCCAAGACCCCCGGCCAGTTCGAACTGGTGGGCGACTTCCTGTCCGACGAACCCTACGGCATGGCCATGCCCCAGGACGATTCCGCCCTGCGTGACGCCGTGAACGCCGCCATCCAGGACATGTGGAAGGACGGCACCTACAAGTCCATCTACAACAAGTGGTACGGCCCGGGCACCCCGTTCGAAATGCCGCTGGCCGGCCAGATCGAAATGTGGCCCTAACGGTCCACACCTGCTGAACATTGTGCGCAAGCCCGGCCCGTCCGGGCTTGCGTATTGTTGAAGACCCGCGCACCAGCGCGCGGACGGGCGGCAACCCTGCGACCGCACGCCCGCACAAGTACCACGACCACGCACGCGCCGCCGCCACCGCACCCCGCAGGGCATGGCGCGCCCCTCTCCGGAACGGCACATGATCCGATACTGGCTGGAAAAGACCTGGGTCCAGAACGCAGTCCTCATCTCGCTGGCGGCGTTCGCCATCTACTATTGCGGCTGGGTCTTCGACTTCGGCTACGAGTTCAAGTGGAGCATGCTCTTCACGCGCAACGAGACCTACGGCGTGGTCATGGGCGCGGAAATCCTGAAGGGCCTTGCCAACACGGTGCGCATCTCGCTGATCAGCTCGGCCCTTGCGCTGCTGCTGGGCACCATGCTGGGCCTTGCGCGGCTTTCGCTGTTCCGCCCGTTGCGGGCCACGGCCACCTGCGTCATCGAATTCTTCCGCAACACGCCGCTGCTCATCCAGCTGTTCTTCTGGTATTTCGCCTTTCCGGCCATTCTGCCCGACAACGCGCGCGAGGCGCTGTTCTCCATCCAGTTCGAGTTCTGGTGTGCCACCATCGGCCTGTCCATCTACACCGCCTCGTTCATGGCCGAAGTCATCCGCGCCGGGCTCCAGTCCATCCCCAAGGGGCTGCTGGAAGCCGCCTACTCCTCCGGCCTGTCCTATTTCCAGGTGCTGCGCACCATCATCCTGCCGCTGGCGTTCCGGGCCATCATTCCACCGCTGGGCAGCGAGTTCCTGAACAACATGAAGAACTCGTCGCTGGCCATGGTGGTGGGCGTGGCGGAACTTACCTGGCATGCCCAGCAGGTGGAATCGCTGACATTCAAGGGCTTCGAGGCCACCAGCGCCGCCACGGTGCTGTACCTTTCGCTGTCGCTGATCATCTCGTTCATCCTCAACGGGGTGAACGGCCGCATGCGTCTGGACACCGCCCCCGAGCGTTCCGTGCCGGTGCTGGCGGTGGGCGCGCTGCTGGCCCCCTTCGGGCTTGTTCGCCGCATGTTCATCCGGCCCGTCACCCGCGCCTTGCGGGCCCGCCGCCGCGCCGCCGCCCAGACCACCTACACCCCGCTGGCGGCCATGCTGCACCAGTTGGGCGGGCACGCCGCCCGC
>NZ_VSMK01000194.1 GCF_011682075.1 Nitratidesulfovibrio liaohensis | reverse complement strand
TGGACAAGGCCGCCGAGGTGCTGGCCCAGGCCCGCGCCGAGGCCGAGGTGCTGCGCGCCGCCGCCCACGAGCAGGGCCGCAACGACGGCTATGCCGAAGGCATGGCCCAGGCCCAGCACGAACTGGACGAGTTTCGCGCGGCCATGGGCGAATCGGTGTCCGCCGTGCTGTCCGCCATCCAGGGGCAGTGCTCGTCCATTTTTGCCGCGTGGCGCGGCGACCTGGTGGACCTGATGCGCACGGCGGTGGAGCGCAGCGTGGGCCTGGTGGTGGACGCGGAGCGCGCCGCCGTGCTGGAGACGCTGTTCGTGAAGTCGGTGCAGGCGCTGGAGCAGCGCCGTACCCTGACCGTGCGAGTGAACCCCGAGGACGAACCGGCTGTGGCCGACATCATCGCCGCCACCAAGGACCGCTTTCCCGGCCTGGAGGCCTGGAGCGTGCGGGGCGACGCGGGCATCGGCCCCGGCGGCATGGTGGTGGAAAGCCGCGACGGCATGGTGGACAACACCATCGAAACCCGCCGCCGGATCATCGAGGAAGTGCTGGCCGGGCTGACCCTGCCCGAGGATCGCCCATGATTTCGCCCGCGCCCCCGCCCGTGCTCCTGTCTGCACCCCTGCCCGCGCCATTGTTCGGGGACCGTCCGTGAGCCCTGTGGAAGGCCACCACGACAGCCGCCTGTCGGGGCTTGATCCTGCCGCCTGCCAGCGCCTGCTGGGCGAGGTGCAGGCCATGCAGACCTACGGCAAGGTCACCAAGGTGGTGGGCCTGGTTGCCGAAGGCTGCGGCATAAAGGCTCCGCTGGGCGCGGTGTGCCACATGCTGCCCGAAGGGTGCGAATCCGGCCTTGCGGGCGGAACCGTGCGGCAGGGCGCCGCGCCCGACCCCGCCACCTGCGAGGGCATTGCCGCAGAGGTGGTGGGCTTTCGCGACGGCAACCTGCTGTTCATGCCCTATGGCGACCTGCGCGGCATCCGCCCCGGCAGCCTCATCCGCAACACCAGCCTGCCCCCCGTCTTTCCCGTGGGCGACGCCCTGCTGGGCCGCGCCTTCGACGCCTTCGGCGCGCCGCTGGACAGCGGTGCCCATGTGGTCACCACCGGCGTGGCCCCCCTGTACGCCTCGCCCCCCAACCCGCTGGCCCGCCCCCGCATTTCCGATCCGCTGGACGTTGGCGTGCGCGTCATCAACAGCCTGCTCACCCTGGGCAAGGGGCAGCGCGTGGGCATCATGGCCGGTTCGGGCGTCGGCAAATCGACGCTCATGGGCATGATGGCCCGGTATACCGTGGCCGACGTGAACGTCATCGGCCTCATCGGCGAACGCGGCCGCGAGGTGGTGGAGTTCATGGAAAAGGACCTGGGGTCGGAAGGCATGGCCCGGTCCGTGGTCATCGTGGCCACGTCCGACCAGTCGCCGCTGGTGCGCATGCGCGCCGCCTATGCCGCCACCGCCGTGGCCGAACATTTCCGCGACCAGGGCAAGGACGTGCTGCTGATGATGGACTCGGTGACGCGCTTCGCCATGGCCGCGCGCGAGGTGGGGCTGGCCGTGGGTGAACCGCCCACGACCAAGGGCTACACCCCCACCGTGTTCGCCCAGCTGCCCAAGCTGCTGGAACGCGCGGGTCGCAGCGAAAAGGGCACCATCACCGGCATTTACACCGTGCTCGTGGACGGCGACGACTTCAACGAACCCATCGCCGACGCGGTGCGCTCCATTCTGGACGGGCACATAGTGCTCACCCGCGACCTGGCCGACATGGGTCACTTTCCCGCCATCGACGTGCTGCGCTCCATCAGCCGACTGCGTAGCGACATCTGCGCCAAGAACGTGGTGGACGCGGGCCGCGTGATCACCCGGCACCTGGCCACCTTCCGCAAGGCCGAGGACATGATCAACATCGGTGCCTACGCGCAGGGCAGCAACCCGGACATCGACAAGGCCATCGCCATGAACGGTCCCATCAATGCCTTTCTGCGCCAGGACGTGACCGATGCCGCGCCGCTGGCCGATTCGTTCGCACAGTTGCAGGGGCTGGCGGCGGGGTAGGGGCAGGTCCGAAGGGTGACGACGATTTTCCGGAACGAAAGCGGGCGGGGCAGCAATGTCCCGCCCGCCTTGCATGATGGCGATGCGTGTTTTGGACGCCTCTGGCGGCCAAGGGGGCAAGGCCCCCTTGGAACCCACAATTATCTGGTATGCGGAGTTGTTGGAAGATGTGAAACGGAGCGGGCGGGACATCGCTGTCCCGCCCGTGGCTTCCTGAGGGAAATCCTGCGCGGTGCGTCGGGGAGCAGGCTCAAGTCCTAGTGTCGCCCTGTGGCCAGACGCCACGCCCATACCGCCGCGCACCCGGCAAGCAGGCCCACCAGCCAGCCGCCCAGCACGTCGGAAGGGTAGTGCTTGCCAAGGTACAGGCGCGAATAGCCCACCACCAGCGGCAGCAGGAACACCAGCATTCGGACATTGAAGGCATCCGGGGTTCGGGGCGCGGGGCAGGGCGTGGGCATCTCCGGGGTGCCGTCCCTGCGCCGGGCGACGCAGGCCGCGCCAAGTCCGGGCAGCATGGCGTACAGGGCCACGGCCACGGCCATGGTATTGGCCGCATGGGCCGAGACGAAGGAATCGCCCTTGTTCTTGTGCTGCTTGAAGTCCACGGGGTTCTGCTGCCACTGCCCACCGTCGCGGTAGTGCACCAGCGGCAGGGCCTTCACCGGGCGCACCCGGTCGGTGGCCTTCTTGAACACGTTGCTGGAAGCATCGGCCAGCCCGGCGGCAATGCCCACCACCAGCAGCAGGGGCAGCAGCGGCCGCAGCCCGGCCTTGCCGGCGCGGGCTAGGTACAGGGCCGCGCAGGCGGCAATGGCCACCCACAGCAACAGGGTGCTGGAGATGAGCGGCATCAGCTGGTCCAGCGCCGCGTTGCGCCAGTCCACGTTGACGCGCAGCAGCCACTCGATGTCCCATGTAAAGGGGGTGTCGAAGATGTGCAGCATGGGGTGTGGGGAAAGAGTGTGAGGTGGGCCGGATGCCCGGGCGGGAACGAGGCGGGTGCGTACCTAGTTGAGGATGTAGCGCATGGGATTCACGCACACCCCGTTCAGACGCACCTCGTAGTGCAGGTGCGGGCCGGTGCTGCGCCCGGAGTTGCCGATGTAGCCGACCAGGTCGCCCCGGTTGATGGTCTGGCCTTCCTTCAGCACGAAGCGCTGCATGTGCGCGTAGCGGGTGGAAAGCCCCCCGCCGTGCTGCAGCACCACGCAGTTGCCGTAGGCGCCGTCCACGGCGGCAAAGGTGACGGTGCCGCGTGCCGGGGCGTAGATGGGCGTGCCGGGGCGGTTGATGACGTCGATGCCCTTGTGGAATTCGCCCTTGCCGGTGAAGGGCGAGACACGCATGCCGAAGGTGGAGGAAATGTAGCCGTCGGCGGGCCAGATGGAGGGCGTGGCGGCCAGCACCTCGCGGTTGTCGCGCAGGGTGCGCACCAGTTCCTGCTGGCGCACCTCTTCCAGCCGCACGTCGGTGGAAAGCTGTTGCAAAAAGCTGTGCATCTTGCGGGCCAGCAACTCCTGGCGATGCAGGGGCAGGTAGCTCTTGGAAAAATCTTCGGAGCGCGAGCCGCCCATTGAGGCGGTTTCGCCGGGGTCCTTCTCCATGTTCATCATCAGGCGCAGCTTGGAGTCGAACTGCTGCACGCGCGAAAGGTCGGCCTGCAGGGTGCGCACCTTGCCCACCATGTTCAGCATCTGGCCGTTCTGTTCCTCCACCGTGCGCTCGGCCTCGGCCAGGCGACGCTGCAACGCCACGTTTTCCGTATAGAAGCCCCACAGCCACACGTTGGCACCGGCCAGCGCCAGCACAAGGCAGACCACGGCAAAGCCGAACCACCCGCGCATGCGCAGGTTGCGGTGGGCTCCGTCGCGTTCCTTGAGGATGACGATGTGGTATTTGCCGAGCAGCATGTGTCGGGCGTGGTCCTTGGTTGTGTGGGGCCTGGTTGACGGGGCCGGAGGTGGACAGCGCCGGGCAGCAGAGGGGCCGGGTCGCACGGGAGCCGGAAGTGCAGGCGTGGCTGGCCGCGTTGCGGCTGGCGTCAGGATTTAGCCACTGGTCTAGCGTTATTGGTCCGAGGGTGTCAACCCGAGCTGCCAACGAATCAACCCGTTGAAAATGTTGGCTTTGGCGAATTTGTTGCCCTTGCACAGTTCCTTCACTTCGGCGGTCATCTCGCTGCGGCGCGAATCGAAGGCCGATGGGCAGGGGTTGCTCCACACGGGCAGGTTCCACTGCTTCACGGCGCGGGCAATGACCGGCTTTTCCACCAGCATCATGGGGCGGATCACCGTCAACCTGCCGCCGAAGAAGGCTTCCTTCATGGACATGCCGTCCACCCGGCCGGTCTGCACCAGGTTCATGAAGAAGGTGGTCACCAGGTCGTCTGCGTTATGGCCGAAAGCCAGGTGGGTCAGCCCGTACTGCTTGCACAGTTCGAACAGCCGGGTGCGGCGCAGCTTGGCGCAGTAGAAGCAGGGCGAATTGCGCAGGTTGGCGGGCGAATGGGCCACGGGGCCGTGGTCGGTGACCTCGATGTGCGAGGCCACGCCGTTGGCGCGCAGCCAGGGCAGCAGCGGGGCGTGGTTGTGCGGATCGAAGCCGGGATTCACGTGCAGGGCCATGATTTCGAACTTGAAGGGCACGATGCGCTGGCGCAGCTTCAGCACCTGCAGCAGCACCCAGCTGTCCATGCCGCCCGAAACGGCCACGCCGATGCGCGCGCCGGGGTGAATCATGGCGGTCTGCTGCATCAGCTTGCCTGCGGCGGTGACGCACTGCTTCTGGGCGTAGGACAGTTTTTCGCGGGGCATGGAAATCTCCGTATGTCGGGATGGCGGGCCGGGCGGGGGCTTGCGGCAGGGGCGGCGGGTGCGGGGTGATGCGGCACGGCTGGGCGCATGGCCGGATGCCGCCCGGC
>NZ_VSMK01000193.1 GCF_011682075.1 Nitratidesulfovibrio liaohensis | reverse complement strand
CCCCGGCGAGCCGGACCGCCTGTCCGCTGCTGGCCCGGACGCCACAGATGGCGGATGCGGGCGTCGTAGGCACTGCCGTCCGGCCCGGCACGGCGGACATGGCCGACGGGACCGCAAAGGCGGATGCGTCTGGGGCATCTGGTGAACCCGGCGTATCCGGCGCATCTGGCGCATCTGGCGCATCTGGCGCGTCCGGCGCGTCCGGCACAACAGGCGGACCCGGCACACCGGGCATACCGGAGGAACCGGGCGAACCGGACGAACCGAGTGGGCGGTGCATGCTCTTTGCCCGCCGTCCGCTGCGCTGCCGCCTGTCGGACATCCCCCCGTCCATCGGCCCTTCCGGTAGCGACCCCGGCGACGGCCCCGGCGCGGGCGAACGGCTGTGGGTCGAAATGCTGGAACAGCCGCTGGAAGACCTGTCGCGCCGCACCTTCACCGCGCTGGCCGGGTGCGAGCCGTCCGGGGATCCCCCCTGTTTCCCCCTGCCGGAGGTGCTGTCCGGCCGCTACGTGCAGACCGTGTTCCACGCCATCGCCTGCCTGCTGCGACCCACAGCAAATGGCAATGGCGGCAACGGCCCAAGGTAGCCACCGAGGCGACGGCAATCCGCCCCAAGGCCGCGCTGTCACACACCATCACCCCGCAGCGCAACTGCCAGCGCCACTCGGCAGGCATTCGCCGTTTCCCGTCCCTCTTTCTGCCACCCGCACCGCAGACACGGCAAAGGGCAGGCGGTCACACCGACCCACCTGCCCCTGCCGTTTTCCTTTCCCCGGATTGACGGAGTTGCCGCCCTGTCACGGGGCCACCCGTCCGCCCATCGCCCTGGGCTACGCCCCCGATTCCCCCGGTTCCCCCGGTTCCCCCGGTTCCCTGACGGGTTCGCCCGAATACGGCGCGCAGCCGCACGAACGGGCCAGCACTTCCAGCACCGTCCTCGCGGTGCGCTCTGACGAGGCCGGGTTCTGCCCGGTCACCAGCAGCCCGTCCGCCACCACGTGCGGTTCCCACAGCGGGCCGCGCTCGTACCTGGCGTCAAGGCGGGTCAGCTCGTCCTGCAACAGGAAGGGCACCACCTGCGAAAGGCCCACCGCGTCCTCTTCGGCGTTGGAGAACCCGGTCACGTTGCGCCGGGCCACCAGCGGCTTGCCGTCGGGCGTGGTGGCCCGCACCAGCACGGCGGGGCCGTGGCACACCGCCGCCACGGGCTTGCCCGCGCGGTGCATCTTCTCGATGATGGCCAGCGAACGCGCATCTTCCACCAGGTCCCACAACGGGCCGTGCCCGCCGGGGTAGAACAGCACGTCGTAGTCCTCCGGGCGCACTTCGGTCAGAGGCACGGTGTCCTTCAGGGCGGCCATGGCCGCCGGGTCCGCCGTGAAGCGGCGGGTTGTCCTGTTCTGGGCTTCTTCCGTTTCACTGCGGGGGTCCACGGGGGCGGCGCCGCCCTTGGGCGAGGCCAGGGTCACCCGGGCGCCGGCGTCCGTGAACACGTAATAGGGCGCGGCCAGTTCCTCCAGCCACAGCCCGGTCTTGTGGCCGGTATCGCCCAGCCTGTCGTTGGACGTGACGATCATCAGCACTTTCATGGCAACCTCCCTATGTGACGGCGGCATGCGGCCAGCCGTGGCCAATGCGGAAAATTCCGGGACGAACGGCGTGCCGCCGGGCCGACTTTCGGAAACGGCGGGGCCGATCATCCATTATCGCAAAATAGTGAAGGCAGGGGGAGGGAGCAAGGGGAAAGACGGGGGGCGGGCCGCCGGGGGGCGAAACGGGATGCCGGGGACAGGACGCAGGAACGCCGCCGCCATGAGGTGCGGCGGCGTCATTCGCAGGCGGCGCGTTGGCCGCACGTGGCCCCGATGCCCGCTTTCGTCCCGATGTCAGACCGCGCCTCCCGCAGTGCCTCCGCCGGAACCCGCCGCCCCCTTGTCCGAATCCGGGACCGGGCGGAGAACCCGCGGGGTATTGCCTGGCGTGTCCGCCCGTTCCGTACCTTCCGCTTCCAGCCGCTCGTCCAGGTTCAGCCGGTCCAGCAGGTCCAGGGGGTCTGGCGGGGACGCTGTCGGCTGTTCCGGTGCATGTTCCGGTGCATGCTCCGAAGGCTGTTTCGGAGGCGAGGCATCCCGGTCCGCTCCGGCGGCCTTGCCGGAACGGACGGCCTGCGCGGGATGCGGCCTGGACGCGGAGGGCGCGGCCCTTGGCGAAACGCTGGCCCCGGCAGCGGTCCCCGTGGTCCCGCCCGCGTCCGCCTTCGGGACGGGCAGTTTTCCGAACGTGGCGGGAATGAAGTATTCCGAACAGCCGAAGGCAATGCTCACCACCACCGTCTTCAGCACGTCGATGCTGTACACGGTGGCCCCGCCCTGCATGCCGCCCCCCTTGCCCAAGGGCAGGAACAGGTCGTTGATGTTGAACAGCGAGATGATCTTGGCGTTGACCAGATAGCACCCCGCCAGCGCCCCCACCGCACCGATGAGCATGCGGTTGCCGATGTACCAGGCCGACGCGTACGACTCCACCTCGCGCAGGCGCGACGTCTTGAAATAGTTGTTCATGCGCAGGGCCACCGTCACCAGCGCGCCCGCGCAGCCGCCCGCCAGCGCCAGCAGCATCACCTGGCCGATGCCCGGCCCCCGCCACGGCACCCCCGCAGACCCCATGCCGCCGGGCATCCAGTTGACCAGCCACCCTGCCACCATCCAGAACACGGCGGCAGCCAGGGCGGACAGTTCGGCATGGAACAGCATGACCGCAAAGGTGCCCAGCATGAGCCACACGAGGTACTTGCAGGTGCGTTCCAGCAGCCACTTGCGCCGCTCGCGCTTCTGCGATTCCAGTTGCAGGTCCACAAGGATGCGCGCGAACAGTTCCCGTCGGCACTGGGACGACATGGGCTTGGGGTCCACCTCGGCATAGAATCCCGCCGTGCCCGGGTCCATGATGCTGCGGGCCTGCGCCAGCAGCCTCTCTATCTCGATGAGCACGCGTTCGTCGGTATGGAACGGGGCAAGGCTCTGCTCCACGAAGTAGGCATCGTCCCACGAGAAATCCGGCTTTTCCAGGCGGGCCGCCACGGCGGCGTGCACCTCCGTGCCCCTGAACGGGCCGCGCGCCAGCAACCCGGCCTGTGCCGACAGGGTAGTGCGGAACTGTTGCAGGATCTTGGTATCCTTGCCACAAATGTTGGCATCCGACATGACGGTTCCCATCCCCGCCGGGCGCGGCCCGGCCCGTATGCGCGTGCGCCTTCCCCTGTTCGCGCCATACCGCAGCCCCCGTGCAGCGCCATTATTTTCCGACCAACCCGGCGGTCGGCCCGCCCCACGACGAAAAGCCCCGCCGGAAGCTGTCTTCCGGCGGGGACAATCATATCAGGCGTGTCGGGTGTGTCGGGCGTATCGACGTGCCCGGGGCGGCGGCAGACGCCATTCGTCCTAGAGGATGCCGAACTTCGCCTTCGCCTCCTGCCTGCGGGCATGCAGGATGGGTTCCGTGTAGCCGGAGGGCTGCTCGCGCCCCAGCAGGACAAGGTCGCAGGCGGCCTGGAAGGCCACGCTGGCGTCAAAGTCCGCGCTCATGGGCCGGTAGGCCGGGTCGCCCGCGTTCTGGCGGTCCACCACGGCGGCCATGCGCTTGAGCACCGCCACCACCTGCTCGCGGGTGCAGATGCCGTGGTGCAGCCAGTTGGCGATGTGCTGGCTGGAAATACGCAGGGTGGCGCGGTCCTCCATCAGCCCCACGTCGGTGATGTCCGGCACCTTGGAGCAGCCGATGCCCTGTTCCACCCAGCGCACCACGTAGCCAAGGATGGACTGGGCGTTGTTGGCCAGTTCCTCTTCCACCTCTTGCGGGGTGGGGCGGGATGCTGGCTGCATCAGGGGCAGGGTCAGCAGGTCGGCCAGGGTGGCGCGGCGCTGGCCCGCCAGGGTCTTCTGCACGGCGGCCACGTCCACGGCGTGGTAGTGCATGGCGTGCAGGGTGGCGGCGGTGGGCGAAGGCACCCACGCGCAGTTGGCGCCCGCCTTTGGATGGCCGATCTTGGTTTCCACCATCTCGCGCATCATGTCGGGCTTGGCCCACATGCCCTTGCCCACCTGGGCACGCCCGGCAAGGCCGCAGGCCAGGCCCGTGTCCACGTTCCAGTCCTCGTAGGCGATGATCCAGCGTTCGCCGCGCATGGCGTTCTTGCGCACCACCGGACCCGCCTCCATGCAGGTGTGGATTTCGTCGCCGGTGCGGTCCAGGAAGCCGGTGTTGATGAAGATGACCCGCTCCGCCGCCGCGCGGATGCACTCCTTCAGGTTCACCGTGGTGCGGCGCTCCTCGTCCATGATGCCTATCTTCAGCGTGTTGCGCGGCATGCCCAGGGCGTCTTCCGCCATGCGGAACAGCTCGACGGTAAAGGCCACCTCTTCCGGCCCGTGCTGCTTGGGCTTGACGATGTACACCCCGCCAGTGCGGCTGTTGCGGTGGCTGGACGTGCCGCGCAGGTCGTGCAGGGCGATGTAGGCCGTGGCCATGGTGTCCAGCATGCCTTCGGGAATTTCCTCGCCGGACCGGGCGAGCACCGCGTCGGTGGTCATCAGGTGGCCCACGGTGCGCACCAGCAGCAGGCTGCGGCCCGGCAGCGAGAACGCGGCGCCGTCCGGCCCGATGTACTCGCGGTCGGGGTTCAGGGTGCGCAGCACGGTGCGCCCGCCCTTGGGAAATTCCGCCGACAGGTCGCCCCGGAACAGGCCCAGCATGTTGCGGTAGGCCAGCGCCTTGTCCGCGCCGTCCACCACGGCCACCGAATCCTCGCAATCGAGGATGGTGGTCATGGCCGCTTCCATCACCACGTCGCGCACCCCGGCGGCATGGTCCCTGCCGATGGCGTGCGCACGGTCGATGCGGATTTCCGCGTGCAGCCCGTGGTTGCGCAGCAGCACCGCGCCGTTGCCCCCGGCGGGGTCGCCCGCGTGCCCGGCGAAGCGAGCGGGGTC